>JAGQNO010000024.1 GCA_020428025.1 Candidatus Saccharimonadota bacterium
GTTCTCTGTGTAGGTCAGGAAAAATCGATGTTTGCCAGTGCTTAGACTCGTTAAATTAATGTTGTTGATGCCGCCCCCCACAGAGCCAATGCCCACCACATTGCGCATAGTGTTGGCCATATCGCACAAGAACTCAATGTTTTGCCACTTGGCTAGCTGCTGCACAGTGGTGCGAGCAGTGGTAGCGCCAATGGTGTAGACCGTGCAGTTGTCGGATACATCGCGCGTGGAGGCATACAATTTACCGCCTTCGGCAGCAACAACTGGCAGCATACGGTTGACTGCAAAATTGTCCGGATGGCTGTCTACATACACATCCAAAAGGCGCTGGCCGCTCTTGCCGGTGGATGGCGCGGTAAAGTGGTAAATAGTATTGATATCCTGCTGTTTGCGGACAAATTTCCAGTCTGCCGGCAGCGTAATGCTAAAAATGTCCTGATGCCACACTTTGCCCTTTGGTGCGCCCTTGATGGTAGTAGTACTGCTAACGCCAGCGCTAATTTTGGTTTTTGGTTTGAGCTGTTGCCACACAATAAACGCGCCAATCAGCAGCAATAACAGTAGCACTATCAAGACGATTCGTTTCCGCCAGCGCTTGGGCTTACCGTGGGCGTGTAGCTGGTGCTGATAAACAGTGGACATTACTGCCCCGCCGTGGCCAGTTTTTTAAGCGCGCTGAGGCGTGGGCTAAAGCTCTGGGCGGCGCTTTCTAGCCCCAATACTTTTAGGGCGGCTAACACAATTTGAATATTGTCGATTGCCGCCGCTAGCTCCTCTGGGGAACCGCTTTCTGCCTGGCCAATCAGGTGCTCGACCTTCTGTACGAGCCATTTTTCTTCTGCCACTTTAACCTGGTTAGTAGTAATCTTAGTCGATTCATCTTGATCGGCGGTTACTACTTCTAGAGATCGTGCTGAATGATCCCGCTTACGCAAATGCCCTCGCTTTATCAGGCTGTTGACGTGTAGCGCCACGGTGGCAACGCTGGTGTAGCCGCAGCCGCGCATAATCTCTCGGTAGCTAGGGCTATAGCCGTGTTCAATAATAAAACCCTCTAGGTACGTCAGAAGTTGACGTTGTTTTTTGGTGGGCCGGATTGTTTCTGCTGTTTGGTTTTTGTCCATACAACCATTATGCCATTTTTTCTACAACCGCCAAAAGAGCTGGAAATTCCGTAAAGCCTGCAGCGGCATTTAGATGCCCGCCGCCATGGATAATGGTGGGTCGCACACCAAACTCGCGCGGCAACTCCACCAGGGCTTCCCTAGAGACATGCGGATCGTTATCGCCGTAAAATATGGCGATTTTTTTGATGTTATCGCGGACCATGTGTGGATCAATCCAGTGCTTAGCCACAAAATATTCGTTCATGGGGTGGCCATAGGGCGATGCAAACCCAGATACGCTCACCAGACCTCTAAACTCATGTCCCTCTGCGTAATCTTGCGCCGTAACCACACCTAAAGAATGCGCCACAACTACCAGTTGATCGTGATCAACATCTTTAAGCAAATCCTCTACCGTCCGGAGCCACTCTGCCCGGTCTGGATGGTCTGCTTTAGGCAGCGTTGGCATAATAACGGTGTGACCCTTGGCTACCAGCTGGTCTTGCAGCCACTGGCCCCAGTTTTCACCAGCGTAGCCTTGTAGTCCGTGTAGAATTAGAATTGTCATACACTTATTCTACTTGATTTTCCTGCCGCCCGTTTCCGGAAATACCCAATGCTTGTACCACAAGTAGGACCAAATAGTGAAAAAGCCGGCGCTTATAAAGAAGCCGATGTAAGGCGTAATGCCCATTGCCTTCAGCGCCCAAATTAATATGTAATCCAAACCAAAGCCAATCGATTCAATAAAAACATAGCGTCCGGCGTGCTGCATTTCTGACAAGCTAACCCGATCTTTAAACGTCCAAAACCGCTGCACCACATAACCGGCGGACCAGCCAAGGACATCTGCCATGACTTTAGACCAGAACCAGTGCCAATGTAGGCCACTGTAACAGATAGCAAAGACCAGGTAGCCCAACCAAAAGTAAACACTGCCGCCCACTAGGTATTTAGAGAATCGCGCTAGGCTAGTCATGGTTTTTTAAGCACAAGGCTAAAGCTCTCTGCAGCGGAACCACGAACAAATAACCAGCAAACAAATTGGTAGAGTCGCCAGACAACGTGCAGCGGAAAGAAGAACGTAAAGTAATTGCTTTCATAATAGTGACGAGTCTCTTGGACTTCTAGGCCGGCCTGTTTAAAAAGCCGGGTCAGCTGCTGTGCTGTACAGTGGTTGTAGTAAGCCGGAAAACCCTGCGCGTGAGCTGCTTCCGGAAAGATGCTAAACAGCATTTTTCTCTTGAGCGATTCTGGAATCCAACGATTTATGACCGCAAACAGTGCATAGCGCGACGGCACAAAAATACAGGCTACGCCACCCGGCTTAAGCATATCGGCAATATTTTTTGTTGCCTGTTTGTTGTTAGATACATGCTCTAAAACAGCCTCACAAATTAACATCGATGCCTTCTCTTGCGGCAGCTTTATATGCTTGGCGCCAATGTCGGCTACCACAGTTTTGTAGTAGGCCCCTTTGGGTGCGTTCTTGAGCTCATTGGCGTCAATATCTATGCCAATGACTTTAGTGCCTTTGGGCTTCTCCAGTTGTGTGCCCACAAACGGCCGCTTACCGCCACCAATGTCGTAAATAATCTTGCGGCCCTTAACAATCTGGGGGGCTAAATTATAGACAAAGTCGTGCAAGCCATCCACTCGCCACTGCCTAGGTATAAACCAATGGTCAAACTTTTTGGATAGCCAGCGGTTTGCATTTATAAAATTACGGGTAATCGATTTTTTGGTTCCTGTGTCTGCAGAGGTCCCCACCGCGATACCCGCCAGCCCCCACCAAATGTATGCAATCGTGTCGTCTGACCATGAGTGACTAAGCATAGCCACCAGGCTCAGCCCCATCAGCGAAGCAAGCAGGGTTAGGCTCAGCGGAACTGAACGTCTTAACCAGAAAATGTAGGCTAGGGCTATGTTTATAGCTAAGAAAAATCCCAGGCCAATCCAACCGGTTTCTTCACCAATTTGTAAGAAATAGTTCTCTGGCAAACGAGCGGGGTCTGCATTATAGGGACTTGCCGGACCTGACGTGCCAGGCCCACGGCCCAACGGTTCATGCAGTATACTCTTTATGCCTGCCTGCAGCGCTGACAGATGACCATCGTTTGATGTGTGCTTAATCTGAGAGTCGCTTTGCGTGTGTAAGAAATAGTTTTGGAAGCGGGCATCGTGCTGCAGTCGAGCAACTCCAAAAGACAGCGCAAAGATTACCACCAAGCCAGCACCCATCAACACTTTTGAGTAACGTCGCCACCAATCTTTGGTACGCGTAGCAATGAAAATTGTAATGACACTAAGTACGGCGCCGATCCAGGCTGCCCTTGAGAAACTAAACACCAGCATGCCGATTGAGCCCAGCAGCAACAAGCCGCGAGCCCAATTCCACTGCTTTGGGTACTTTACCAACAATACTACAAGGGCGCTAATTGGTAACAGCAAGTACGCACCCAGCGGGTTCGCACCTCGTAGCGTTGAAGCATACCGAATGTAATGAATATTATTATTGATTGTTTCATAGGGCTTTATATCGTGATACCCAAAACCATAACCAAAGTGCTTAAGGAAATCAACGGGGAGCACAAATACTTGCAGCAAACCAAAACCCACCACTATTGCCGCCGGCCAAAGTAGTAGTTTAGGCCAGCGCCGTTCTAGTCTGTCCGTACGGATTGCAACCCCCCAAGCAATTAAGAAAAAAATGATGAAGCGCACATTTATAAGCGTCCCAAATAGAACCGCTTTGGCCGTAACAGCCCCCAATAAGTACGCTACGGCGGCCCAAATCAGCTGGACTGCTAGAAAGGCAATGGCTAGCCACCATAATTTAGAGCCTAGCATCCGCTGACGAACTCGTCTGTCAAAGACCAAAAGATATACTAAACCAAAAGCCGCAAAGGCCAGCACAACCTCTTTCCAGAGGCGCCATGCAGTATAGTTTCCAAAGTTGCTAGAAAGCCATACCGTCAGAAATGCATGAAACGGCAGCAGTGCCATTACTACCGTAATGAGCACCAGCGTTGCTGTAAGCACCCCATACTTAGGCCTTGAAGCTTTCATGTCTTGTCAATCATTATAGCGTATACTTACTGTTAGACCATGAAAAATAACTCCTCATTAGTTTATAGCGTCGGCTTAGTCATCGGCGATAGCCTTGCGCTGATTGTGGCCTTTGTGGTGGCCTACATTTTGCGCGTGAGCCTAAGCCAGGTACCGATAAGTGAGCAAGTTAGTGCTGTTGATTTTATCACAACACTATTGATTTTGTTGCCATTTTTCATCTTTGTCTTTGCACTCTTGGGCCTGTATAACCATCGGATTCATGAGCAGCGCTTCTCTGAAATCGGCCGCCTGTTTACCGGCACCTTCATTGGCATCCTGTTCCTGATCAGCTACAGCTACGTCTTTAATCAGCCGATTTTTCCCGCCCGCCTAGTGGCCTTTTATGGCCTGGGCCTAGCTTTTGTGGCGCTGGTGCTGTTTAGAACAATCGCCCGCGGCATTCGGCGCGAGCTGTTTAAATTTGATATTGGCATAACCAAGGTGTTAATTGTGGGCGACACACGAGTGACACATCAGCTCATTAATGCTTTGGCTCGAACAGATATTACTGGCTATAAAGTCGTTGGCGTAGTTGGCGGCCACGTCTTTAATCATCCGGACGAGGCTCCCTACGCGGTGTACCACGATTTTGCCCACGCCAGCCGTGCCATTGGCCGCAAAATCCACATGATTGTACAGACAGAGCTCTACGCAGATACGCAGCGCAACGATGAAATCGTAACCTACGCCCAAGAAAACCACATTGCCTACCGCTTTGCACCCGGCAACAATGAGCTCTTTACCGGCAACATAGAGGCGGAGGTCTTCCACAGCGTGCCAGTCATTGCGGTGCACCAAACCACACTGCTTGGCTGGGGCAAACTGGTCAAGCGCGCCTTTGATATCGTGGTCTCTTTAGCCAGTCTCATTGTGTTCTCTCCTGTACTACTTCTGGCTGCGCTCGCTATAAAATTGTCCGATGGCGGCCCAGTTGTGTTTAGACAAAAACGCCTCAGCCGCTTTAACCACGCTGTGGGTATTTACAAATTTAGAAGCCATAAAGTGGCCTATAATGGCCTCAGCCCAGAGCAAGCATTTGCTAAAATGGGTCGCCCAGAATTAGCCACCGAGTACCGCGCCCATGCCGATTCTTTGCCGGGCGGGGACCCGCGCATTAGCCGTGTTGGCCGTTGGCTCCGGGCCACCAAGCTAGATGAACTGCCCCAACTGCTCAACGTCCTAAAAGGCGATATTAGCCTAGTTGGCCCCCGGGCGCTAGTGCCAGCAGAACTAGATCAGTACGACAAAAAGAACCTAATCCTGTCTGTAAAATCTGGCTTAACTGGCCTCGCCCAAGTTTCTGGTCGGGCCGATATGCCGTTTGAGGAACGCCGCAAACTGGACCTGTACTATGTCCAAAATTGGTCGTTCTGGGGCGATATTGTTATCTTGATTAAAACCGTTTGGGTGGTCTTTGCCCGCAGAGGTACCAGATGAAAGTAGCCATTGTCTGCGACTGGATTTTAGGTATTGGCGGCGCCGAGCGCGTGGTGTTGGAGCTGCACAGACTCTACCCAGACGCGCCCATTTACACCAGTCAGTACGACGCCAAAAAAATGACCCTCTACGAAGGTTTCCAGGACGCCGATGTCCGGACCGGCTGGCTACAAAACCTGCCCGGTGCCCTCAAAAAGTTTCTGCCAGTGCTGCGTGCCTGGTATTTTAGCCGCCTAGACCTGTCTGAATACGACCTAATTTTGAGCGCCAGCGGTGCAGAAGCCAAGGCCGTCCGACCCGGCAAAGGCAAGGTGCACATCTGTTATTTACATGCTCCCACGCATTACTACTGGAGTAAATATGAAGAATATGTCAAAAATCCAGGTCTGCCGCGCGGCACTAACTGGATTGGTAAAATCGGCCTGCGGCTCTTGGTGGAGCCACTGCGCGCTTGGGATAAACGCGCCGCCAAAGCGCCAACTGTTATGCTGGCCAACTCCACTCACACAGCGGCCATGATTAAGAAATACTACAAGCGTGAGGCAGAAGTTGTTTGGCCGCCGGTGGACATAGATCGATTTACGCCCAGCGACCAGCCCCGTCACGGCTACGTAGCAGTAGGCCGTCAAACACCATATAAGCGGATTGATTTAGCCGTGGCCGCCTGCACCCAACTGAATGAAACGTTGATTGTAATTGGCAGCGGCCCAGACCACAAAAAATTAGAAAAAATGGCTGGCCGTTCCGTAACCTTTTTTGAAAATGCCAGCGATGAAACTGTTGCCCGCCACATGCAAACTGCTCGCGCCCTCATTTTCCCAACTAACATAGAGGATTTTGGTGTTACCGGCGTGGAAGCTTTGGCGGCTGGCACCCCTGTTATTGCTTACGCTAAAGGCGGCCCCAAAGACTACGTCATTCCCGGCAAAACCGGCGCGCTTTTCAAGAAGCAAACCGTGGAAAGTTTAGTAGAAACGCTGCAAGATTTTAAGCCGGAACGCTACGACCCCGCCAAGCTACGCGAGTTCTCCAAAGACTTCAGCGTCCGAGCGTTCCGCACGCGTATGCAGGACGTTATAGCTCGCGCCACAGCTCATTAAACAGCAGCCGCTGCATGGCCGCCGCGCCGGCATCTTCCACCACCACGCCGTACGGCAAATAGTTCTCTGCCAAAGAAATGGTGGCGACTTTGCTGCCATAAATCAGCACATAGCTGGAGATGCCGGCATCGTCCGATTCTTCTAGCCATTTGCGGCTACTCTTAGGCATTGGATCGCCACCCTCTCCAATGGCAATCACGCGCACCTCTACGCTTTCCTTAATACGTTTCTCTGTAAACTGCGGAAATTTGCGGTAAATGTACTGCCTAAGCGGCTTAGACGAATACACCTGATACTCTGGCACATCCAGTTTTACGCAGGTTTGTAGTACATCTTTTAAAATGGTGACGACGCCTTCATCGCCCTCATAATAGCGCACCAATGGCTGCCCCTGCGGCCGGGCTTTGCGCGCCAGCAACTCCGGAATAAGCTGCGATGCGTGCTCCTGAATTTGCAGTAAATCTTTGCGCTTATCTCGGATTAAATCCATAACTTTTTCTGGCGATTCTGCGCTGAAATATTCCCGTTCACCACGCTTCTGAATGCTCACCAGACCGGCCTGCGCCAGCTTTTTGATTGCCTCATACGCGGTGCCGCGGTTAATGCCGCTAAAGTCCGACACCTTCCGCACGGACACATTTTCTAGGTTAAGAAGCGCCCACATAACCTCGCCCTCTGCCACAGAAAAGCCGAGCTCTTGGAGGAGTGATTGAATGGTGATTTTGTCATTTGTCATAGTTATAAATACTAGATAACAGTTATTTTTTTGTCAATTCTATGTTGCCAAAATTCTGTAAATCAAAATTTAATCGTTATATAGTTGCCCTTGTTCAATAATTGAAAGGAACTAAGTGCAAGGAAGTATTTACATTAGAGAAACCGGCCCGGACACCGTAACTATGGACATGACTGCATCGCCGAGTGAGCTGGCGTATAAGGAAACAGCTCAAGGATTTGCATTTCAAAAAACATTAGAGCATCTTGGGCTACAGCTGTCTGATCCAGCCGAGCATCTAGGCCATGGCGCACTAAAGGTAGAGGGAGACTTTGACGCCGTCCGCCAAAATGTCGGCCAACTGCAAAGACACATTGGTGTTATTGCCCGATACAGCTCTCAGAAAGCGGATTCTTGGCACAAGTATCAACAAGATTTTGTAGGCAGAACGCTGGGACACTTTGTCCAAAAAGATTTGCCCGCGCTTCCGGACAATACAACGCTAATGCGCGTTGTTGGCATGGTCGCTGAGCCGTTTGCACAGGAAACAAATGACAATGGTGTGGCCATTGTATATGCTCGTTTGCCTCATTGGACGGATGCAGGAAAACACGACAGAGCGAAGGATACTGACGGGTCTCCTCTAAAGCCTTTCCATACAAGAGATATCGGCGGCTTTTTAATTGATGCGAGTGGGTGCGAGGCGCAGGATACTTACGGAGCTAGCATAATGCTACCGGAAGAAACCAAGTATATCTTGGGGGTTGTTGGGAGAGTAAGAGACCGCCGCCTAGGCTTTGCAGATGAATTCCGAGATGCTTTTTCGGCCTATATGGGTACTCGGAGTGCGGACAGGCCTGAAGGGATTCTAAGGCCTAGGGACATGGATTCAGCCTGGAAAGAATTTAGTATTCGAATCAGAAGACAGGATTTAGCAACCTTCAGTGATGAAAATGAAGGAGCAAAAAATATCGAGGCAAGGTGGCTGTCGGCAGTCTTAGGAGCCGCACAAGTTAGGATAAACCAAGTTGATTCAGACCCCATTCTCAAATGGCGAGTACTTGAGCAATTAGAGATAGAGCGAGGTGCAGAGGAAAAATTTTACAGCCTTTCACAAGAAGAGGTTATGAGGAAAAGCATTAATGACTATTAAAGGTATTCAGGTTTGTTTTGAGCCAGCTGCGCCTGAATATCCTTAATCTTGTCCACATCATCGCGCGGCAAAATGAGCAGGATTTCTTCGCTGTCTACAACTACCAGATCGCGCAGATTAGCTACAGCTACCAGCTTGTCCGATTGGGATTTAACCAGCGTGCCGCGGGTGTCTATGGCTAGCACATTGGCGTCAAAATGGTTGCCTTGGTCGTCCTCGCTAAATTCACGGACTGTTTCCCAGGTGCCAACATCAGTGTTTCTAAACGGTAGCAAAATGCAGACTGCTTCGCCAGAGTCCATGAGGTGGCGCGTGACATCCTCAGTTGGGCCCTTGGCCATGGTTTCATAGATTTGCTTAATAGCCTCTTGTTCACCAGGCTGGTCAATGACTTCTCTAATTTTCATTAACGCTTCGTGCCAGTCTGGCCGGTACTGCTTATAAGCGTCTAGAATTTTGTCCGGATACCAGCAAAGGTGGTTCCAATGTGCGGCCACTTTAAAATTCTCTACCAGCTCACGCGTTTCTTTAACGGTTTTTTTGCGGTAGTGGAACTTGTCAATGACATAAGCCTGCATGCCACTCACAGGTACAGCAGCGCCCAGCTCTAGATAATCCGCACCCATGTTTGGCTCCGTGGCTTTTAGGCCGCCGGTCACGTAACGGCCGGATTCCATGACGATTTTTTCCGCCGCTTTAATCATTTCTATGAACTTGTGGCCGGGTTCGCGAACCATATCGGCCTGCACGTAGAAGACTGGCTCATCTGGAAATTGCATGGCCAGGCGCAGGAATGCTAGGCCCTCGCCGGGGCCGCGGTCTAAAGCAATATCCGGCTCCACAATGTAGTTTTTAAGTGGAATTTGCGGCGACTGCTCTGACACATATTTAATAAATTTTTGCTTGGTAGAAACAAAAAT
>JAGQNO010000025.1 GCA_020428025.1 Candidatus Saccharimonadota bacterium
CGGCTTAATCATGGACCCCCAAGGCCAGAAGATGAGCAAGAGCAAGGGCAACGTGGTCAACCCCATAGACAAAGTGCTAGAATATGGCTCCGACGCCTTCCGTATGGGCATTATTGCCGATGAAGCCCCAGGAGTAAATCGTCCCTACGACGAATCCAAACTGATTGGCGCCCGCAACTTCTGCAACAAGCTGTGGAACATTGCTCGCTACACCCAAGGTGTGGCCACGCCTGGCGCTAAGCCCACCGTAGAATCGCCGGCGGACCACTGGATTATTAGCCACTTTAACGACATGTTTGCTGAGTCCCAAAAGCTCATGGACCAAAATCGCTTTGGAGAGGCCTATAGGCTGCTCTACCACTTTGTGTGGGACGATTTAGCGGATTGGTACCTAGAAGCCGCCAAAACGGCTCCAAATGGCCCTCTGATGGCCTATTTGCTGGAGTCTGTGCTGCGCGTGCTACATCCGTTTGCACCGTTTATTACAGAAACGCTGTGGCAGGCACTGGAGTGGCAGCCGGATACAGTTCTGGCCACGCAGGAATATCCTGCTTTGCTCAAGGCGTCTTCTAAGGCCGCGCAGGAGTTTGAGCAGGTACGCGTGATTGCCTCAGAGGCCCGGCAGATTGTAAACAGCCTGCGCGCCAGCGGCGTTACGCTGTATTACCTGGATTCTTCTCTGATTTCTTCTAACGCAGCGGTGATTAAGCAGCTAGCCCGCCTAAAAGATGTGGTATCTGTAGACGATGGCACTGGGATATTCCTATCTGAAACTTCTGAGAAATGCTGGCTAGACATTGACGCTTCTGCCGCTTCTGCTTTTGTAGCCGATGTTTCTGCCCGCATTTTGAAGCAAGAAGCGGTGATTAGCGGGCTAGAGAAACGGCTATCCAATAAGGCGTACGTATCTGGGGCGCCGAGCCACGTGGTTTCCGAAACGCGCGCTTCATTGGCCGCTGCCGTTGAGCTTTTGACGAATTTGCAGCGCGAACGCGATCGATTTGCTGATTTATAAAGTTTTGTTGGGCTTGCTCGCGAGACACTCTACCTTTTGTGTAATCGTGTACAAAAGGTAGAGCTATTTTTATACCTCTAATACAGAGTGAGGCTGCACAGATTATGTGCAAAAAAACGCACATTAAACACACACGGATACGATGTCCTTGATAAAGCGTTATAAAGCTAAGACTTCGCGCACGTGGGCGGCGGATTCTTCTGGTCGAGCGTAGTCAAACCAGACCACGCGCCACCCCTGTTTCTCGGCGGCGACTAGGTTGGCCAGGGTATCGTCGACTAATAATAATTGTTCTGGGGGGAGGCCCGCGGCGGCGGCCGCGTATTCAAAGATGGCGGCCTCTGGCTTGACCATGCCAATCTTGCTAGAGTCTACCAGTGTGTCATAGGGCAGGCGCGGGACTTTGCCGGCTTCTAGGAATTTGTCTAGGAAGCCGGGAGCAATATTGGTCAGCAGGCCTACGCGGTAGTGCTGGGAAGCCCAGGCAAGCGCGTCGTGCATTTCTTGCAGTGGTTCCGCGGCTTCTAGGTAGTATTTGCCCCAATCTACCTCTGTTATTTGCAGGCGCTGGGCTAGGCGTTCGTTGAATTCGTCCATGGTCAAGGCGCCACGGCAGAGATCATCGTTAAAGTGCAGGCAGGCCATTTCTACTAGGTCTGGCTGGAGGCCGTAATCTTCTGCAATCCGAGCGGTGGCGCGCTGGTAGAAGCGCACCAGGCAGCCGTTGACGTCAAAATATACAAAACTGACGCCACTTTTAGAGGTAGATTTGCGCGGAGCGGCCGCACCAACTAAATCATCTAGAGTCAATTTTAAGGCGGCGGCAATGTTTTGAATCGTAAAAATTGACGGCGATTTAATGGCGCCACGTTCAATTTTAGCCAGAGTGGAGTAACTGAGGTTGGCGGCATGGCACAAATCCTGCTGCGTCATGCCAACTTTTTGGCGCGACTTTTGAATCCGTTTGCCCAGCCCCTTCTCGTCCATGACCATATAGTACTACCTTTGCGGTAGTTTTGTCTAGAATTATGGTATTAAACGGCTAGTTAGAGGCCGATTGTTTTGGAAAAAACAAAGACAGCAATAAAGACTAGGAAAAAGACGGCTGCGACTAGGGCCCAGACTTGCTGCGTATTGCTATACCCAATCCGCTGCCCCATTTTGGAGTAGATAAAAGTCGCAGCGCCTGCCGCCAAAATAAATGCTACAAGTACACTTCCCATACTGCTTATAGTTTAAATTGTTTGGCCTGATTTTCAAAATAGTACCTCTAGAGATAATTAAAAGTTAATTATCCGGCAGTTGCAGCGAGCTTCTGATGGGCGTAGAGTTGGCGCTTAACAGGGGAGAGGAAGGTACTAATGGCACAACATGGTAAAGGTACGATTTATTTGGCTGGGGCTGGCAGTCTTACTTGGTTTGGGCGGCTGGCTGCAAGGAAGAGCAGGCAGCGCTGGCTCATTAGCGGACGCACCAGATATAAGTTGGGCAGCACCCAAAGACGCGCATCTCCACTCCTTTGGGGCGGTTAACCGCGACCTAGTCGCTCAGGACAATGGCTGCACAGAGATTACCTACAGACTATCTGGGGATTTATCAAAACAGACACACCAGGGATGTTTTGTGCGGGTAGCTTTTGGTTGGTACGACGAGCGCGCCAGCATGGTTATTTTTGGCAACACAGACGAAGCCATGTCCTTGTACTACGGCAGTAGCCCGGCAGCTGTATCGGCTATTCCGCGGTCTATTTTAATGGGTCGGTTTGGTGGTAATCCGCCAGTTGGCGCCTATTACTACCTCTATAAAAACCTGCCAGCAGCTCTGCAGGAGGAGCGATTTTACCCGTCGCTTAAGCCGTATAAGCTTATAGCAAACCCGCCGGATGATGTACTGCGTGACCCCCACGGCGACCCCCTAGCAATCAATGGCGGGGCACTCGCCTATGCCAACGGAGGGCAATGGATGGTAACAGAGGCACCTGGGCAGGCCATGCTACGGATTAATCTGGCGACGCTTCAGATGCAACCGTTTGGTAGAACACTTGATGACGCCGGACGGCCATATGCCTCCCACAGCGCCAAAATGGCCATAACAGAAGATGGCCGCTATGCCGCAGTGGTGAGCCTGGAGTACAAACTGTTTCAAGTGTACGACCTTAAGAAGTGCACCCCCACAGACAAGACATTGGCTATGTTGGCCCCGGATCAGTGCTTAGCGCACAATTATTGGTCCTGGATAGAAGGAAAAGCAGGCTCTATAACAGGGGTCACAAATCTTAACTTTGGCAGTGACAGCTTGCTAAACTTTGATTTGACTAGTGGCAGCCAAACTACGCACTACGCGTTATCGCCAGACGGTGCAATTACATCGTTAATTCCGTACCTTGGTATGGGCGATTCCTATTCTTCCGGGGAAGGGGCCAACAATTATCTGGCTGGAACGGATACGGCCGTAAATCGGTGCCATTTGTCCATGCGGTCATATCCTTTGCTGCTCAATCAGGATAGTTTTGGCGGGGGCGGGCATTCTGTGGCCTGCAGCGGCGCCACTAGTGCAGACTTGGGCCGGACAGACCTTGGCTATACTGGTCAAACCAAAGATCAGCGGCCTGTTTCTAGTCGCCTGGCAGACGGGTCGATACCGCAGATTTTGCAGAACTTTACACCTGGTTATGTGGCGCAGCAGGCCTTTGTTAAAGCGTATAGGCCAGGGGTGGTAACCGTTGGCATGGGCGGTAACGATATTGGTTTTGCGGACATTATTCTGCGCTGCGTCAGCCCTCTAAACAAAGTGTGGAAACCAGAAGTTAATGAGCCAAACTGCTACGCAGCACAAGAGGACCGACTGGAGCTCAAACAGACTATAGACGGCCATTTTTCAGATTGGGTGGCGCTGTATAGGCAACTCCAAAAAGCCAATCCAGCAGGGCGAATCTACGCCGTCAGCTACCCTTATATAACTGCGGCCAGCGGACGCTGCGGGCTTAATGTGCGCCTAAGCCAGTCAGAGCTGTTGTTTACGCGCCAAGTGGTGGACTATCTTAATCAAACCATTGCCAGGGCTGCAGCAGTCGCGGGAGTGTCGTTTGTGGACATTTCTAGCGCGCTGGCCGGGCATGAACTCTGTTCTCCGGCGGCCGATGCTATGAACGGCCTAACGGCAGGAACAGATGAAATCGTAATAAGTCACGGCAGCTACCACCCCACAGCGCTGGGCCAGTACCTAATGGAGCAGGCAATCCTAAAAGCTACCCATAACTTTACTATAGCTACAGGGCCGCAGCTAACAGGGGATAGCGGGGGACCACTTCTTTCTGCACCGGCCGCCGGACGAGCCGTTGTTACGGTGGTGCCAACAGGAACTATTAGTCCTAACAGCATCTTAGCGGGCGGCAGCCTCCCGGTCAGCGTGGAAGGCAATACGGCTGGCCTTAATCCTGGCGGTAGCTACCAAGTTCGCCTAGACGGCCAGACCATTGGCGGACTCATCCTGAATAACTCCGGGAATGGGGCTGGTCAAGCGGCTATTCCGGCCAACACTACGCCAGGGCTACATGAGGTGAGTATTGTGGGGCCTGGCCAAAGCGGCCAAACTATTGTGATAACCAAAATTATCTACGTGGGCGGTTCCGCAACAGATACTGACGGCGACGGGCTACCGGATGCAGTGGACAGCTGTCCGATTGTGACAAACAGCGGCGTAGACCAAGACAATGACGGCATAGACGACGCCTGCGACAATACTCCCAATTCCAGCAGCACCGCTGGCGTTGATGTTGGTGGGGCAACGGGGCAGGACACAGTTCCTCCGCCAATAACTACGGCAACCGTCCACACCAACTCAGAGATAAGCACCTTCGACCCCCAGACACCAACTAACAGTAGTGCTATCGTAGCTATAAACACAACAACAATAAAAAGAGCTAGTGGGGTTCTGGGAGTAACGGCAGCAACGAACCCCAAATTTATAGCTGCCAGAGCGAGGCCGGAGCAGACAACTAACTCTCCCGACGGAAATACTAACTCGCGGAATATGGCGGCTCCCAAAACAACATCGGTTGATCAAAAAGTTTTGTACCCCGATTTGCCGCATTTTCCCTGGCAACTATGGCTGGTAGTCGTAGTTGGGCTACTGGGGATGTATCAGATTTTGGGCTGGGCGGCGGATAAGCTTGGGTAGTTTTGGCGGAGAGGAAGGGATTCGAACCCTTGGTACCGTTACCGGCACACCGCTTTTCGAGAGCGGCACCTTCAACCACTCGGTCACCTCTCCTTAGGCGTGGCTTATAGACCTCTATTATAACCTTGATGGCGCGCGACGCCTACTGTGCATATAGACTATGGTCTATATTATAGATTATAGTCTATATGCTGCGGGCTAGTGGCCATTGGCAAAGAAGCCAAGACGTGCTACAATTACCCCTGTTCTAATGAGCACCCGTAGCTCAGCTGGATAGAGCGTTGGCTTGCGGAGCCAAAGGTCGTGTGTTCGAATCACGCCGGGTGTACCAACTAAAAAGCCCCATACAAATGGGGCTTTTTAGTTGGTCCCAGCGCTGATACTAGAACACGACCAAAAGAAAGACTACTTACGCTTCTTACCGGTACTGTTACCGGCGTGCTTAAATCCAAGCACCACAAACAAACCAAGCAGGGCAGCGCCAAGCAGAGCCGCTAGAGCTAACCAGCGGGCAATTACGGCCATGGTGTCAAAAGCGTAGGCATTGAGCAGTAAGCCGCGCAGCGTTTCTCCCTTAAAGAGGGTGTTGGCCTGACCGGCTAGTTTGGCGTTGGTGGGGTCGGCCATTGCGGCGGCGCTGACTTGAGCGTAGGTCTTACCCTCTGCCACGTGCGCCAGGTGGGCACGGATAAAGTGGTTGGCATATGTTTCTGCCTGGGCACCGGTTAGCAATTGCTGGCCTGCGTAGGCAGCCATGGCATCGGCATCTTCTTTAGGTAGGTTGGCAAGGGCAGGGCCAACGGGCGGGAAGGTTATTTGCTGCTCCGCAAGTTGGTCGTGGACCTGTTTGTGTACAAAATTGTGAGCGTAGTAGAGTAGCCCGGCGCCAATCAGGAGTACGGCCACCATGACCACCCCAACAGATGACAATAATTTATCAAATTGACTGCGTTTCATAGCCTGGACTCCTTATTGCTTATGCTTATCACTGTAGCACTTTTATGCAAGGCGGTAAAAGTTGCGTTTCCAGATAGAATTAGTCATACTAACAGGTAAAGGAAGCATAAGCAAAAAGAATGGGTGAGGATCAATCGGCAGTGGGGCAGGTGGGCGGACGAGCTAGTCTGTCGGCGATGCCTGTGCAGCGCGGCAATTATGGTATTCCACCGCGGCAACCAATGCAGCAGCCGGCTCAGACCTTTACTGATATTGCTCCGCCCAGGCCAGCGCAGCCAATCACGCAGCCCGTCCAGGCGCCGACACCACCACAACCAGTCATGCAGCCACAGCCTACCTTTGCTCAGCCTGTTGCTCCACCGCAACCTGTCCAGCAGCCAATTCTGCAACCCACAGCCTCGCCAAGGCCGGCACCTATCCAGCCGCCACAGCCAATATCGGCTCCGGTGCAGCCCATTTTTCAGACGCCAACGGCAGCGCAACAGTCCTCAGCCGGCCCGGTAAAAAAAGAAAGTATTATTAAAAAACTAGTGCCCAAATTACAGTTGGTCTTGCTGATTGTGGGCGTGCTACTGCTGATAGGCGGCGGGGCCCGCTACATGACTGCGCCTAACATCGACGCCGACACCATTGCGGTGGGCGCCGTAGCGGCCAACGACGGCCGTCAGATGACAATCCAATTTACGGCCGATGACGGCAAGATGCACAAACTTAATCAGCCCGGCAACTTCCCGGAATTAAAACCTGGCTCTGCGGTGCAAATCGCATACCGCGCTGGCGCACCGGACACTACTGCCAAGCGAGTGGATCAGGTTAAATCGGTTAAAAGCCAAGGCCTATCTCTGCTTATTGCTGGCGGAAGCCTGCTGAGCGTTGGCTTGGTTGTGTGGTTTATCCGCTTTATTAGAAATCGAGCTGATGGCCCCAGAAAAGTGGCAATGGCCACTACGGCTTAAGCTTGTTGTCTGCCTCTGTTGGGTGCTTGCCCGACAAGCTGCGCGGGTACAGATTACCGTCTTTGACGGTATCGATTTGAACTGCGTATAAAACCAGTCTAACCTGCAAATAAATCCAGGTTAGCATAATCAGCGTGGTAGCAAAAATTGCACTATAGCCAGTGGTGATACCCTTGGCGGTGTGAGCAAACAGGGCCGCGCCACCTAACTGCAGAGCCGTTAGGCCAACGGCAGAGATTAGCGCACTGGTCCGGTACTGGGCGCGCTTAAATCGCCGGGGCAAACTAAGCGTAAAGACCAACATAAATACTAGATACAACATGGCGATGTTGAGCAGCACTGATAGGCTGCGGAACAAAATGCCGGTACCTACCGCGCCGGCCCAGCCGGCCAGGGCAGAGGCCAACAAAAAGCCGCCGCCACCGCCCACAATTATGCCAAAGCTGCGGATTAGGTTGCGCGGAAAGCCACTGCGGTCTTGCTTGGGGACGTGCCAAATATGGCAGACGGCGTGCCGGAAGGCGTCGGCCACGCCGCGGGCGCCGTAAAATGTTACCAAAAGGCCAATAATCAGCGCTGGGCCAGTTTGCTTAAAGCCGCGGATGCTGTTGTCTAGCGACTGACCAGCCACAGGGAAGTACTTGGAAACATCGTTTACTAATTGGCGGCCGAGCTCTTGATGATGAAACCCAATCATACCCAAAACTGTGGTGGTAACAAGCAGCAGCGGAAACAGGGCAATGAAGCCGTAGTAGGTGACTAGGGCCGCTAGGTAGCCGGTCTGGTCATCGTCGTATTTTTTAAGCACGGCGTAGGCGAAGGCTGGGCCTTTGTGGCGTCGCTGCCAGCGATCAATCGCCTGTATTGCTTTTTCTACAACATTCATATTTTACAAGGGTATTGTAACATTCTTCACTGCATCATTACCTGTTTTAGGAAACAATAAGGGTACAAAAAGTAAAAAGGAGCGAGCTATGTCAGAGCACGAAGCAGAACACCTCATGGAACAGATTGAGCGTTGGGATGCCAAGCAAGCCAGACACGACTTTATTGCCCGCATGGAACGCAAACTGGGCCGCAAAGAACGCGCTTGGCGCTAAAAACTCCTCACCTAGAACCATCTGGCCACCTCGCATTTTGGGGTGGCCCTTTTAGAATCGAATTTTAGCCATGAGACGATCAACGGCGTCTGGTTGACGCTCCTCTAGCGGAAGCTGATCGGCCAAAATATTGAAAATTTTTTCTTCAATCTGAGGATCATAATAAATGGTTGTGAGGGGCGCAAAGCGCTTCATGGGTAACAGGGCAATAGCTGGCTGACCGTTCTCCCTCATGACAGAGAAAGACCTGAACTGATCGTAATCATAAAATTTTTGGCCAATCGTAAGACCGAGCTGATCAAGACTGTACTGCAGCTCTCTTGGCTCACGCTTGCCGTAATAGGCAAATGCGCCGGCCGCAACGAGCACGGTAGATGCTGCCATGATATCTTTGGTCATAAACCAAATCATACACGCCAAAACAACGGCGCCGGCCGCCAAAGCCGCAAACCACTTGCTATCTTTTTGATGATGGATATACTCTGCCGCATGCCAGCTAATAAGCCCCTCCGACCCCTCAGGCGGGATAGCCACCGACTGAACATTTGCCGGCTCCGGCGCCGTCTGCTGTACCGCCTGAGTTGAACTCTGGCCGGGCGTGACTGTTTGCCCAGGGGTAAACTGCCACGTCGATTCTGTATTCTGCTCACCATCCATAAGCGTTATTGTACACGATTGGGGTTGATTTGGTATAATCCCTGGGCAAGTCCGATAGCGGCTTGACCCGACTAGCGAAATGATATGATTCGTATCATTTCGCGTTAGGAACTGGCCTCTATCAACATAGCGAGGAAGGGTGTCCGAGCGGTTTAAGGAACTGGTCTTGAAAACCAGCGTGCCAGCAATGGTACCGTGGGTTCGAATCCCACCCCTTCCGCCAAAGAAAAAGAGTAGCCAACGCGCTACTCTTTTTCTTTTGCTGGGGCAGATACGAACCCGTCAGGGTTCGGCGAACAAAGAGCGGAGACAAAAACAAATGCATTTGTTTTTGTTGAGCACCGCAGGGGGGAGGCCGGGCGATATCTCTACCTTTGAAAAAAG
>JAGQNO010000026.1 GCA_020428025.1 Candidatus Saccharimonadota bacterium
TGGACGGCTCGGTCCCAGGCGGCGCGCTCCATTTGGATGAGCTCAATATCGCTACCGTAACGTTTATGATCCAAAAGTCCGTGGGCAGTTTCGTGGAGCAAAGACCAGTCTGGGCCATCCGAGACATATATAACGGCGTGCCTAAGGGGCGACCAGCTGAACTGTTTGCCAGGTATAAATTTGATATCGGGATAGCGGGCCACCAAGCGCTCTAGCAGCGGCTTAGGCATGGGCGTCCGGGAACTTTTGCTTGGCGTAATCGTAGGCGCCGTAGACCACGCACTCGTTGGGGCGCTGGGCTTGAATAATGGGCGGGATGGTCATGAGCGGAGTTTCGTGCTTCTTGAGTGCTGCGGCCAAAAGCTTACCGTATTTGTCAAAGTAGGTGCCCACGCTGCCGCCAATGACAATGACGTCAGGCTGGAGCATGGCAGTTAGCTGTAGGAAGCCGCGCGTCCAATCTTGGACCATGATTGGCCAGACGGGGTCGCCTTTAGGGATGTCTTCTGCAAAGCGGCCATAGCGTTCCACAATGGCTTTGCCAGAGGCAAATTTTTCCCAGGGGGTGGGCTTGCCTTTAAAGTCTAGCAGCATGGTGGCGCCGCCGGCGTCGCCAACGTTATCGTCTATGACGCGGTCCACTACCAGGGCGGTGCCGATGCCGGTGCTAATAGTTACATACAGTACTTTAGAGTACTGTTTGAGCAGCATGGCTTCTGACAGTGCTGCCAGCTTGGCATCGTTGTTTATGGCTACGGGGCAGTCCACAATTTTTTCTATATCTTTCTGGATTGGTACCATTTGCCAGGGCAGATTGCCAAACACTATGGCCACGCCGCGCTTGCGATCAAACTCCGTTACAGGTAGGCCAACGCCGCAGGCTTTGAACTCCTGGTGCTTGAACCCTTTGAGCGTGTCTTTGAGCTGTTTTTTGAACTCCGCGTAGTCCTTGGGAGTGGGGAATTTAACGCTCTCTGTTATAACACCTTCGTTAGTAAGTGTGGCGGCGAGGGTTTTAGTGCCGCCTATGTCTATACCTAAATACATAATTTTAGTATAGCTCATGCGGCACCTAGGGAGGTAGTAATTAACCGATTTCTAGAAGCCCACGCCGTGGCCACGCCCGGGACCTTGCATGGTACCGGTTGTGGGCTTCTAGAAAACGGCGGCCTGGAGGGTTGGCGCCGCGTCCACTTTACATAAGAGGTAAAAACAGATACAATAAAGACAATCTTTGCGAGGTTTGTTGCCCTAGTGGCAAAAATCCAAGCAGGAAATACACTACAAAGGAGGCATTAAGAACATGCCAGATAAAGTTCTTACTATGGACGAGCTGCTTGCGCAGCACGACGCTCAGCCGCTGCAGGCGGGTGATGTACTAGAGGGGGTCGTGACCTCTATTAAAAAGCACGAAGTATGGATTGATTTAGGCGCACGAGGCACCGGTGTGGTGCTGCGTCGGGAAATCGGCCATGGCCAAAAACTAGAAGAAGGGGAAAACGTCACTGTTAGCGTGATTGACCCAGAAATGGAAGAGGGGCACAGCCTGCTCAGCATGCGCCGGGCCGCTAAGGACCGGGGCTGGGAAGAGCTGGAGCGCCAGTTCCAGGCCGGAGAAACTGTTGTGGTTCAGGCATACGACGCCAACCGCGGTGGTCTACTCATTGAAATGGAAGGGATTCGCGGCTTCTTGCCAGTCAGCCAGTTGGCAGCTGGGCACTATCCACGCGTCAGCGGCGCTGACAAGGATGAAATCCTGCAGAAGCTCAACGCCCTAACTAACAAAGACCTAAGAGTTCGCATCCTAGATGTTAGCCGCAAAGACAACAAGCTGATTTTCTCTGAAAAAGAGGCCGTTAAGGACGACATGGCGTCACGCTTTGCCACCCTAAACGTGGGCGATGTTGTAGAAGGCGTGGTCACTGGCGTTATAGACTTTGGTGCCTTTATGAACGTAGATGGCATTGAGGGCTTAATCCACATCTCAGAAATTAGCTGGGAGCGGGTAGACAACCCCAAGAACTACGTTAAAGTTGGCGACACGGTTAAAGCCAAGATTATCGCCATAGACAAAGACCGCTTAAGCCTGAGCCTCAAGCAGATGCAAGAGGACCCATGGCTGTCAGAGGTCAAGAAGTTCAAAGCTGGTGAGACGGTAGAGGGCAAGATTACGCGCATCACGCCGTTTGGCGCGTTTGTGCAGCTGTCGCCATCCGTAGAAGCTTTGGTACATGTCTCTGAAATGTCCGACGATGAGGGCGTAGATCCAGAGAAGCTGTTCCAGCTCAATGAGAAAAAGCAATTTAAAGTTCTAGACATCGATACGGAAAACCGTAAAATCGCGCTGTCTTTGAAGAATACAAAGTAATGTACGCGTAGTTTGGTCGCCAACGGGCGACCTTCACGGAAGGGGAGTCCGAGTAAATGGCCAACAAGATACAAATCGACGACATGGTTACAGTGGGCGCCCTTGCGGACCTACTGCTAATACCTGTTACCAAACTAATTGGCGAGCTGTTTAAGAACGGCATTATGGCCACTGTAAATGAGCGGATCGATTTTGATACCGCTCAGATTATGGTGCAAGAACTAGGCCTAGACGTAGAGCTAGAACGCAAAGCGTCGGCAGACGATTCTGGCGCGGCTCGTGTTCGCGCGGCTACGTCTGACAAAGCTGAGCCCCGTCCACCGGTGGTAGCAGTTATGGGCCACGTGGACCACGGCAAAACCAGCTTACTTGATGCCATTAGGACGGCCAATGTAGCCAAGGGAGAAGCCGGTGGCATTACCCAGCACATTAGCGCGTACCAGATTGACCACGGTGGCCGCAAAATCACCTTTTTGGACACGCCAGGCCACGAGGCTTTTGCCGCCATCCGGCAGCACGGTGCCCAATTAACAGATATAGTTATCCTGGTGGTTGCCGCAGACGACGGCATCAAGCCGCAGACCATAGAGGCCATTCGCTACGCCCGCCAGGCCGGCGTTAAAATCATTGTGGCAGCCAACAAAATGGACAAAGAGGGCGCGGACATTAATCGTCTTAAACAGCAGCTGTCTGAGCACGATTTATTAACAGAGGAGTGGGGCGGCGACACCATTGTGCTGCCGGTGTCCGCCAAAACAAAGGCCGGCATTCCCGAGCTGCTAGACATGGTACTGCTAGTCACGGATGTAGAAGAACTCAAGGCAGACACCGATGTCCCCGCCCGCGGCCTAATCATAGAAGCCCACGTAGAAACCGGCCGCGGGCCGGTGGCCCACGCCCTAGTAGAAGCCGGTATGCTGCGGCCCGGCCAGTTTGTGGTGGCCGGTAGCGCTTACGCCAAAGTTCGCAACCTAGAATCCACCAGCGGCGGCGCGCTCAAAGAGGCCGGCCCATCCACGCCGGTAGTTATGACTGGCTTTAAAACCCTGCCAGAATTTGGCGATGAGTTTAGTGTAGTAGCCAATGAAAAAGCTGCCCGGGCGGCCACGCAGGCCGCCGCTCAGGCGCAGGCCAGCGGCATGAACCGCGGTGCGTCTAGCACGGAATTGCTGCGGATTATTAATCGGTCTAATGAGCTGTCCGAGCTGAACATCATTGTCAAGGCTGACGTACAAGGCTCACTGACCTCTGTTATAGACAGCCTAAAGGCGCTGGACACCGCAGAAGTTGCGGTGCGCGTGGTCAGCAGCGGCGTGGGCGCCATTACAGATAACGACATCCGCCTAGCCAGCGCCTCCGGCGCAGTGGTCTACGGCTTTAACGTGGGCGCACCAAGCAACATCCGCCAAGAAGCCAGCCGCGACCGCGTGTCCGTCCGCCTCTACAAAGTAATTTACGAACTCATCGATGACGTCCATGGCGAGCTAGAGCACCTCCTGTCCCCAGAAATCGTAGAAACTCCACTGGGCCGCTTGGTCATTCGCGGTATCTTTAATACCACCAAAACCGCCGTCATTTGCGGCGGCGAGGTCACCAAGGGCCGCCTGCAAGCGCCATCCTTGGCCCGCGTTTTCCGCGGCAACGATGAACTAATGGAAGTAGAAGTTGTGGGCCTCAAGCGCGGCCCCTCAGAAGCCAAGGACCTAGTAGAGGGAGAGATGGGCGGCGTGTCTCTTAAGACGCCATCGCGCCTGGACCTTATGGACGGCGACCGCCTAGAAGTCTTTACGCGCGAAGCGGTTAAGCGGTCTTTGTAGGACGCGCGTTCTTGCTGTTGTAGGTTACTCTACCATTTGTGTAAAACGTGTACAAAAGGTATAGTGACCTTTGAAATCACTGCAGGATGATTGCTCATTTGTACAACATAACGTACAATACAAACATGAACACAGCATCGACATCAACGTTTAGAAAGCAAATTAAGCACTTTGTGGACAAGGTGGATCAGGATCAAGAGCCACTACTGATTACACGGGCGGATAATGTATCAGTAGTAGTGCTGCCGCTGGCAACCTACAACTCCTATGCAGAGACAGATTACCTGCTGCGCAGCCCGGCTAATGCGACGCGCCTTCGCCGCAGCCTTACGGATGCACGGGCTGGTAAAACTAATCAACATGAGTTGGCGGATGCATGAGCCGCATCATCAGCTTTACCGCTGATGGGTGGCAAGATTACCTGTACTGGCAAAAAACCGACAAGCAGGTGCTAAAACGCATTAACCAATTGCTAAAGGATTGCCAGAGAAGTCCACATGAGGGCATTGGCAAGCCGGAGCCGCTGCGCCATGAGCTAACAGGGGCTTGGTCGCGGCGGATTACTGATGAACATCGGCTAGTCTATGTTGTGACTGGCCAGGACATCCGGGTGGCGGCTTGCCGGTATCACTACTAGAGATTGCGCCCGCCAAGTGCTACAATAGCCGTAAGGAGAATCACACTAAATGGCAATTAAAATCGACAATGACTTACTGGTAGAACTGGGCCTGGGCAGCCTGCCGGATGCAGAGAAGAACGGCCTGCTCAAGCACATCTACGAAACGCTAGAAATGAATGTGGGCATGCGCCTGGCAGACCAAATGTCCAACGAGCAGCTGGACGAGTTTGAGAAGTATTTTGATGCCAAAGACGATGCCGGCGCTTTCAAGTGGCTAGAAGCCAATTTTCCCAATTATAAAGACATTGTGCAACAAGAATTTGATAAGCTAAAGGGCGAAATCAAGGGCACCGTGCCACAGATTTTGGCTGCCGCCGCTGGCGGCGCCGCGCCTGATGGTGGTGCCGCTCCAGCTGATTCTGGTGCTATGCCCGCCGCCGCTCCTGCGCCTGCCGACCCAGCGGCTGCGCCGCTGGCCAACATGCCTGCGCCAACCGTTATTACGCCCGGCCAACCGGCCGCTGCACCAAGTGGTTTTGATGCTCCAGCTCCGGCCCCAGCAATGCCCGCCGCAGAACCGTTTGCACCCGCACCACAGCCCGTACAAGCCCCAGCCCCCACTGCTGACCCTTGGGGGCAGCAGCCGCCAGCACCAGCCTTTAGCCAGCCTGCTACCCAGCCCTTCCCGCCAGCAGCACCAGCGTCCGCGCCGCTGCATGACCCAATGTCAGTTCCAACCATGCCGGCCGCTGACCCGGCAATGCCTGCCGCAAATCCGGTGAGCCAGCCGTTTGGTCAGCCATCGCCGATGCCGGCTCCCGCGGCAGAACCAAATCAGCCTGCGCCAGCTATGCCCGCGCCAGAACCCACAGCACCTGCCGCGGACCCTTGGGGGCAGCAACCCGCCGTACCAGGGCCGCAGCCTGATTTCCCAGAGCCCACTACGTTGCCGCCGGCCCCCCAGCCTCCGCAAACGCCTCAGCCTCCGGTGCAGCCTTGGCAACCTGGTCAGTAACGTATGGAAGCTTCCGGCGCGCGCGTTTACGGGGACGATATTGCCCTAGACGTGCACGGTGATTATTTAGAGCGGCTCAATAACTATGGCTGGCCGGTCGCCCACGTAGAGAAATAATCTATGATTACTACGCTAGTGAGAATGAACGGTATTTCAAGATGTAGTTATGTTGGCGCTGGCTTGTGTCTATCTGGAGGCTGCACACTGACTGATAGGACAAAGCAGGCGAGGCTTGCGGTTATTGATTCTGGCCGCCAAAAGCAATTTTGGTTTGACATGGAGAGGGGCGGAAGGAGCAGGCGTTCGTTCGGTCACTCGAGCTCACGCTCATTCAAAAATATCTACAGAATCATGATGGTAAACCGGTGCGATGTTGGCAGGTTGGTTGGCGGGGCCAAGGCAGTTGGTTGGTTCTTGCTGGCTGCGCTAGGTATTTTGGATCCGCTCTGGCTGTTTAAATAGACGCTACAAATGACTTCTACTTGGATGAGTGTCGGGCATCTAGAGTTTCTGCCATTAGTTTTGTGGTTCGGGCAGGATCATCAGTTGCCCAGTGGGGCATTTCGGTGATTTGTGCATGGAAATCTGTGCCGCTAGCTTCGGCTAAACCATTTAAACGTTGGACTGTTGCTTGGTGATGAGCCACTGAATCTGTGAAGGTCGCTTTTGGAATCCAAAGACGAGTGGTAGCATTCGGCAGCAATCCGCCGCTCGCAAGCTCTGTTAGGGTACCCTGAGAACGATTACTTTTCCAGATATTCTCGTGCAGACCCATGTCTTGTAATGGCCCCACGGGCGGTGCCAAATCGTAGCCGAGACCATTTTTGTTGGCGAATGGGTCACCCCTACGACTTGCTAGTATTCGTTGTACGCCCAAGCGGCCGGCCCAGCCAGCTACTGCACCGAATTTAGTATGCAATCTTCGCATCGCATTAGGGTCAAAAAGAGCAATTGCTTCAAAAGGCAAACGTTCTGTCCTGGCAAGTTCTAAGCCGTAAGAACCACCGGCAGAGGCGCCAAAAAGATGTAATTCTCCCATAGCGCCATGCCGTGATAGCAAATCGCTGATTTTCTGTGCTGTTCGATTGACACCTTGGACGTACTCGGCGGTAGTGAGGGCTTTTGGTAGACCATTAAATCGTTTTTGGGCAGTATCATCTGGTGTAGTACGCTGCACGGAAATAACATTGGCATTGAGTGCTTCCGCCATCCATCCAGCACGTTGACCTAAGTCACCTAACTTGCCGTCTGTGCCATGTTCTGCACCCGCTAAAATACTTGGCATGACAATAATGGGCGTTTCATTTGTCCGATTTGGTGCTTGGTGGAATTCTAAAGAGGACATTTGATATATTTATAGCATATTATGCTAAAAAACACAAGTGTTTACAAGCTGTAGCCGCGGACAAATTCCGCGGCGCTCATTTGTTTGCGACCGGCCGGAATCAGCTGGTCTATCGCCAAAATGCCATCGGCTGTTTGTAGCGGCAGCAACGGTTTTTCATCTGGGGTAGCCACGTGGGCGGCGGTGACAACAACATCGGTTTGGCCAAGGCGGGTGCGGCTGCGTGGCCAGTCCAAAAAGGCGCGGATTTGGCGCTCCAACTCTGTGGCCGACTTGGAGGTGTCCAAAATAGAATCGGCTTTGGTGAGCTTGCGGGTATAGGTGGCGCGGTCCGGGTGTGGTTGGTTTTTGGGGTCTAGTGACCCGGCGGCGTATGCAGGCAGATATTCTTGCAGCAGCTGATCGGATAGGGTAATCAGCTCCTCTGTTAAGGACGGCGTGGTTGCATCAGGTGCAATATGGTGCGTGCGGTAGGTGAGCAGTTTGCCGGTATCCATGCCGGCGTCAATCAGCATCAGGCTGACACCGGTCTTGGCGTGGCCTTCTAGAATTGCAAAGCTAATGGGGTCCGCACCGCGGAGTTGCGGCAGCAGGGAAAAGTGGCTGTTAACAATGCCCAGCGGGAAGTAATCAATTACTTCTTGGCTAACAATAATGCCAAAATCCACCAGCACCGCCAAGCGACTGACTGCCGGCCTCTGGGCCATAAGCGCATTTAGGGACTGCTTGTCTGTGACTTCCATGACCCGCAGGCCAAGCTTGCTCGCCATGGTCAAGACCGGAAAGTCGCCCTTGTGGTGCGGTGGCCGTGGCTTGGTAATAACGGCCTCTACTGGGCACCACTGGCTCAGGAGCTCAAGCGACCGGGCGGCCACTGGGCCGGTGCCAAAAAAGACTACGGGCTCCACGCGTTAGTCCTCCCAATATGATTGATCGACTTGGTCGTAGGGAAGAGGCGATAGTTTGCCGTCATCGCCCATGCGGTAAAACGCGTCGGGGTCGTCTTTAATGTGGTCAATGAACAGCAAGCCGTTGGTGTGGTCAATCTCGTGCTGGAAAATGCGCGCCAAAAAGCCCTCCGCGGTCACGCGGAATTCGCGGCCATTCTGGTCAAGCGCCTTAACCTTTACCTTGGAGTGGCGCTTAACTTTGCCGTAGAGGTTGGGCACGCTCAGGCAGCCCTCGTAGTCTTCTAAAAGTTCCCCCTCTGCCTTGACGATTTCTGGATTAATAAAGGTGGTAAACCGGTGATCTGCCTTGTTGTTGTAGTCGTTTCTGACCACCACAATTCTGTAGAGCCGGTCGATCTGTACAGCCGCCAGTGCTACGCCTACCTCATGCTCGCGGCTCTGATCCCAGCTGATAGTGGCGTCTTTCATGTCTTGCACGATTTGCAGAATTTCCGGCGTAATTAAACCGACCTTGGCCGATTTTTGCCGCAGGTGTTTGTTTGGTAGGAAGATGATGTCGTCTTTAGTCATTTGGTTCTAGTGTACAACAGAGGTGGGATTTTTATGAAACTTTTTAGCCTAGTCCCAAGGACAAAGGATTTTGAGATTTGGTATATCCTTAAAATCCCGGACATTTCTTGTTACCAGCGTAAAGCCATTTTTAAGACATTGGGCAGCAATGAGTGCATCGATTACGGGGAGTGAACGCCCTTTAAGCTCTGCACTGCCAAGGAGTTGACCCCATAACCTTGTAGTGGCTAAATCTATTCCTATAAT
>JAGQNO010000027.1 GCA_020428025.1 Candidatus Saccharimonadota bacterium
AGATTTTTGATTTTTTCGCCCTTCTTGCGCCAGCCTGCGCGTTCCCAGCCCAGGGACCATTTGGTAATGACATTAATCCAGAACTCGCTATCCGTAAAGATTTGGCATGGCTGACCGTTGGCATGCTTGAGCGCTGCCATAATGGCGAAGCCTTCCATTCTAATGTTGGTGGTTTCTAGTTTGCCGCCCGGTTCACCGCCTAAGACGACCGGTTTGCCATCGGATACCACCGCAAACCCGCCGGGACCGGGGTTGGGGCTGGCGGAGCCATCGGTGTAATAAATAATCATTTAGCTGGTTCCCGCGGAATAACCAGCCACAGCAGTAGGTACACAATTGGCCACACGCCGGAGAAGACTAGCACCAGGAATAGGACGCGCACCAGCGTGCTGTCTACGTCAAAGTAGTCGCCTAGCCCGCCGCAAATGCCGGCAATCATTTTGTCTTTTCTGGACCTGTAAAGTTTTTTCATGCTTCTATTGTAGCAACTATTGCCCCTAGCTCCTTTAGCCTTTGGATAACATCCGCCGGCGCAATATCCAAAATCTTTCCTTCGATCTCTAGGTTATTTTGAGTCACTTGCCTGCTCCTTATATTGTTTTTAGTATACTTTTGGTCTTACAGATTTACTATTTTTCTGTATGAGCGGCCAGCCAATCGGCGATTTGTGTCACATCCAGTCGCTCCACGGCAATCTGGACGGCAAAGTTCTCTAGCTCGCCAGCCTGAGCGATAACGCAGTAATTATTTTGTTCAATGAGTACTGTACACCCATGGCCTTAAGCTGCTTGGCCGGCAGCGTAACACCGGCGCTATGGCCAATTTTTAGGACCTTTTGGGTGAACCTGTACTGCTTCATGCCATAAATGTTGCACGTATCTTAAAATACTACAATAAAATTATAATATTTTTGCATTGTTCTTTGCGCCGCGAACGCCGATCTTGCCGTAAATAAACAGCACGGCTAACGCGTTGGCTATAATCAAATAAACTGGGAACCCGGCGTGCTGGAAGTCCCATGTAGAGATTGTTAGGGCCGCCAAAACGCAGGCAAAGACACCCACAATAAAGGTCCATGGACTTTCTGTTTCTGGATGTTTATAGCCTTTAATAAGCGTAGGCAAAAAGGCTAGGCCATCGGCCAGAATACTAAACACAATCGCAACATTCCCCTTGCCAGTCAACCACCAAACCACAATTCCTAGTACCGACAAAGCTCCGCAGGCTATATCAAATCGCTGAATCTTCCATGCGGGATGTTTAACCAAAAACGTGGTGACAAAAATCAAAAGCGGGCTCAGGCCGGCGCTCAATGTCATAGCAGCTTGAGCCACGCTGACCTGCTGGGAAAGCATGGACGCAAACGCAACCAATGGCGCAATACTGAGCACAAACCACGTTACGCGATTTGGCCGAGCCTTGCCTTTCACTGTATCAACTAGGTAAGTAACTGTGCCGAGCAAGTTTAAGACAGCGGCAACATAGCCCCAATTTTCATGAATCATCGCGAAGTCTCTAACGCTAGGGTCAGTTGGTCGATCTTTACCCGCGTCTGCTCCGTGGTATCTCGGTCCCGCACCGTCACCGTGCCGTCTTCTAGTGTCTGGAAGTCAACCACCACACACGCCGGGGTGCCGATTTCGTCCTGGCGGCGGTAGCGCTTGCCAATGTTGCCGTTGTCGTCCCACATCACGGCGCCGACTTCTTTTTGCAGCAGCTGATACACCTCACGTGCTTTGGCGACCAGCTCCTGCTTGTTCTTAAGCAGCGGCGACACGGCCACTTTTACAGGAGCCAATGCCCGCGGCAGCTTGAGCACGATGCGCTCATCGTCGCCCACTGTATCTACAGTGTAGGCGGCGCACAGCACGGCCATAACGGCGCGTTCCAGGCCAAACGATGGCTCAATAACGTGCGGCACAAACGGCGCGCTGCCGTCCTTGGGTCGGTATTCCATGCTTTTGCCGCTGGCGCGCTGGATGTTGCCTAGGTCAAAGTCTGTCCGGTAGGCCAGACCCAGCAGCTCCTCGCGGCCGATTGGGTAGTCGTATTCAAAATCAATAGTGCGCTTAGAGTAATGCGCGCGGTCTTCTGCTGGCACTTCTAGCTCATGGACTTTATCTTCTGGCAGGCCCAAGGCGCGGCACCAATCGTGCACCAGCTTGACCCAGTCTTCAAAAATCCTTTCCCAGTCAGAGGGATGAACAAAATACTCGATTTCCATTTGTTCAAACTCGCGGCTTCTAAAGATAAAGTCGCGCGGGCTGATTTCGTTCCTGAAGGCCTTGCCCTGCTGCGCAATTCCAAACGGCACGTCCGGGTACAGGCTATCTACTACGTTCTTAAAGTTGGTAAAAATGCCTTGAGCGGTCTCTGGACGCAGGTAGGAAATACTTTCATCGGAAGCTACTGGGCCAACCGATGTTTTAAACATCATGTTAAACTGCTTGGGCTCGCCAAACGTGTCTGTTTTGCCGCACGTTGGGCACTTAGAAACATCTATTTTGTCCGCGCGGAAGCGGCCGTGACAGTTAGAGCACTCCACTAGGGGGTCGGTAAAAGTGTCGACGTGGCCGGAGGCCTGCCAGACTTTTTGGTTCATTAAAATGGCGGCATCTACGCCGTACATGTCGTCTCTTTGCTCTACAAACATTTGCCACCACAATGCCATAATGTTGCGCTTAAGGGTTACGCCCAAGGGGCCGTAGTCCCAGGTGCCGGACAGACCGCCGTACACATCGGAGCCAGGATAAATAAAACCGCGGCGCTTACACAAACTAACAATGTCTTCTAAACTTGGATTCATACGGCTATTGTAGGGTACTTTGCAGCATGGTGACAAGGGGCGACACCTCCGCCGACAGCCGATCAATCCCCTGCACCTTGCCAATCACCGCCGGGGACGTGCCGCTAAACAGCAGCCGCAGCACCTTAATGTGGTCCGCCGTAAAGTCTTGGCCGGGCGTAAAGCAGACACTATCGTACTCAAAATTGTAGGTCCGCTCGAGCTCTAGGCGCTGCCCTTCTGTATCTGTTATTAAGTTGGGCGTTAGGCCAGCCAGCCGCAGCAGACCCGCGGCAAACCAAACCTTTATAAGGTCCACTGGCACCTCCGGCATGTTTAAGGCGGCCAAGCCGGTGGCTAGTAGCGTAAAGTACTCTGGCTCTGGCTGGTCCTCTGTAATTTTATCGGTGGTTTGCAGGAGTTCGTATCCTAGCTGCACGCGGGCTAAATCCTTAACGATGTTGCCAAAATGCTGCTCAAGCCGGGCGGACACCAAGGTGCCCAGGCCCCCGCTGCGGCCGCCAGCATAGGTTACGGAGCTAATGCTCAGCAGCTCTATGCCGCCAGCCAATTTGGATTTCGGTCGGCGTACGCCGCGCGCCACTAAGGCCAGCTTGCCGTCAGATGGCGTTAAAAGGGTTACGATTCTGTCCGCCTCACCGTAGTTAACACGGCGCAGCACAATGGCATCGGTTACTTGCTGTTTCATGCTGCGGCAACAGATTGCGTCAGCCGCTGCAGCGATGTCAGCGGTTTATACAAATATTCTGTAACGCCCAAGCGGCCAGACAGCAGTGTCCAACTGGCCGCAAACTCACCGGCTGGCACCATGGACTGGACGATAACCGGGACTTTGGACCAATCAGAATACGACCTAAACTCGTGCAAAAACTCAATGCCGGAATGGCCCGGCAGCTGCAATTCTAACACCACTACATCCGGCTGCGTTTGGTCCGCGGCAATAATGGCTGCCTGTGCACCAGCACACATGGTTACCTGATGCCCTGCCAAAACCAGCGCCCGCTTATACGTGCTGGCCAAGATTTTATCCGGTTCAATAAGCAAAATTCTCATATCAGCGATAGTTGTGGGCTTACGGGCAACACTGCCGCTAGCCCATGCAGGTTCTGAAATTTACTGGACTGGAGCTTGAGCTGCATGGCGCTAAAGAGTTGATCTGCTACAAAAATGCCGGCCGCACTCTGGCCAGAAATATCATGCAGCGGCTGGCGACTTTGGCCCATGAGGCGGCGGCCATCGGCCAGGGGTACGCTGCGCATCTTAACACTATCAGAATATATGCCGGCTACAATGCCGTAGCGACATTTGTGCGCGGCCAAGTCTAAACTGAGCCGCTTGGCGTCCAGCGCCGGCAACGATTCTATTAATGCCATACCTAAAGAGGTTAAGGCAGATTTTAATGCCTGCCGATTTGCCAGCACTGGCCCATAGCGCCCTGCCACTTTTAAATCTAGCTGCACACCGTAGAACTGCGCGGCAGCGGTAAGATCCGTGGCAACATCGTATAAAACAGAAGAAACAGACACCGGCTCCAGCGCCAAAGCAGTTTGGCCTTCTGTACTCAAGCGCACGCCTAACAGATAAGAATCGATAAGTTTGAGCGCAGATTCTGCCGTGGTCCGCACAGCCGGTAGATCACTGGGCTGGCCTAGCTCTGCCTGGCGGGCAATCTGCAGCAGAGGCAGCTTAAGCTGCTCTGCTAAAGCCAGCAGTAGCTGCTGCGACATCGCACCTTGCCGGTTACCATGAATCGCCATTTGCTATATACTCCCCTCACTACTGCTACGCCCTAGTATAGACCTGCACGGCCACTAAGAAAACGTTTTGTTAACAACGACTAGGGTACAAAGGAGATGTTGGGCAAAATGATGTTATCAAAATCCGCCTTAAACTGATCTGACTGCGTGTAAATCTTAAGCGTAGTGCCGCGTAGTGGCAGAACAATCATAGAGCCGGTCTTGTTGCTAGAAATTTTGCCATCTACTCTAACCCCCACAACTTTGGGAACTTTTGGCAGCGCATACGGTTTAACGGCCACTTCTTTTTGACCATTAAAGCCGCCCAGCACACTACTGTAGGTCTGCTGCACTACTTCTACCTGCAGCGCAAAGTTGTTGTTTTGATTATCCGTTGTAGGCACAAAATCTGGGTGAAAATAGGCGTTAAACAGATTACTATTAGTCCGTACGTACGCGCTCCAGGTCTTAGGGTAGGTCACGCTCACGCTACCAAACTGCTCTGGGCCGGTATACGTTTTGAGCGGATTTTTTGCCTCTTCTGCATATTTTACAGCGTCCTCCGACTGCTGTTTCTTCTTGGCGTCATCTACCGCAACAGCGATTTTTTGATCCACATTATTTTTGTAATCTTGACGACCGCTAAAGGCCCAGCCGCCAAAGCCTAGGGCTGCTACCAGCAAAACGCTTACTAAAATTAATCCGATTGCCAGCCCGCTGCCATCTTGGTTAAGCTTATTCATGCCTTAATAGTAACAGGTCTACCCTTGTATGTATAGAGGTAGACACCATTTTTTTCTTGCACGATTTTTTTCCCTGGCACCACAAATGCAAAGCTCACAAGTTTGACAAAATTAGTATTTTCTTGAACAATTTTTTTGTCTAACCTGGCCATAAAGCGCGGGTGCAAAAAGACAAAAATGCCGTCTGCAGACGGCCACTTTGCGCGCCAAAAGTCGCCCCAAACCACCCTTGCGTGCGGATATTTTCTAACCCTAACCCAAGCAATTAGCGCCAAGATTGGATTGAGTTCATAGCCCACAACTTGCAGGTCTGCGCGGGCGGCAGCAATCAACACCTTGCCATCGCCGCAGCCTAGCTCTAGTAGCGTCTGCCCTGGCCGCAAATCTGCCAGTTCCAGGGCCGCCTTTACTTGCGGCGTCAGGGTGGGCACATACGGCGCCCCTACTAGCAGCACGCCTGCAAAACAGATAATTAAAGCCAAGCCAAGAACAAGCAACCAGGTCATTACGGCAGCTGTACGGTCAGTTTTTTTATCTGATTATCTGCCGCGGCCAACTGCTTTTCTAAGCTACTAATCAGTTTTTGGGCTTTTTCATAGAACGGCAACGCCTCATCCACCGTTAGGTCGCCGCTTTGCAAATGCATAAGTATTTGCTCCAGCTCTTCTGATTGCTCTCTGTATGTTGCCATATTATTGTACCTCCTTTACTGTTACTGATGCGGTTCCGTCCTGCAGTTGCAGCTCTAATAACTGCCCGCTTGCTAGCTTCTGTACAGATGTAACTGCCCTGCCATTGGAGCGCACAATAGCATAACCACGCGCCAGCACCGTAGACGGGTTGACCGCGGCAAGCAAACGAGCTTGTAGCTCCAATTGCTTTTGCGCACTTTCCATAATCCGCTCAACCGCTTCCTGCATACCCTGGCTGATTTGACCTAATTCACGTTGCTTTAATTTGGTGAGTTGCCGTAAAAGTTGGGCGGCATGACGCCTTGCAGTATGGAGTGCAGCCAAGGACGCCGCACGGTCCGGCACAAGTAGTTCGGCCGCGTTACTTGGTGTGCTGGCCCGCATGTCGGCCGCCAGCTCCGCCAAACTTACATCGACTTCATGACCAATCGCCACCAGCGTAGGCACACGGCTGGCGGCCACAGCGCGGGTGACCTGCTCGGTAGAAAATGCCGCCAAATCCTCTGCGCTGCCACCGCCGCGAATCAAAATCAGTACCTCCGGCGGCTCAGCCTGACTATTAAAATAGTCCACCGCGGCCGTGATTTGGCGCGGCGCAGGCTCGCCCTGCACCTGTACGTCAATAACTTCTATAGATAAGCCGCCCCAACGCGCTGCTAAAACCTTGGTAAAGTCGGCGTAAGCGGCTGACTGCATAGAGGTAATGAGGCCAATCCGCTGCGGCGGATATGGCAATGGCCGCTTGCGCTCCGGCGCAAACAAACCTTCTTTTGTCAGCTGCGCCTGCAATAGGTGCGCCGCTTTTTTTAGTGAACCCTCCCCGGCTGGTGTCATAGACTGCACGTTCATAGAAAAGCCGTACAGATTATGCAGCCGCGGCGTGGCTGTAACGCGCAGTAACATGCCGTCCTCCAGCGGCCCGGGCAGCATAAAGACGGTGCCAAAAAACTTAACACAGGCCGTGTCGTCTTTTAGGTCAAAATATACCCAGCGATCCCTGGAGGTCCGCAGATTTGCCAACTCTCCGGTTACTTCTATGCTGGGATAGGCGTAGTCTAGTGTCTGGTTCAGCAGGCCGACTAGCTCACTAACGCTAACAGAAACTGGTTCAGCCACGTCGACTCGCCAAATGCTTTTGATACAAATAATAGCCCGGCGGAATCTGAATAATGGTGTTTATGACGCGGTACATAACAATCACCGGCACACTTAAGGCGGCCGGTACACCGGCCGTGGCCATAACAGCGGCCATTAGGAACTCATACACGCCTACGCCGCCCGGCAGCACGCTAACCAGCCCGGCAAAATTGGCCACGCCGTACGCCAAAATAACGGCGCCCACATTAATAATGTGACCAAAGGCAATAAATACCACATAGACAGACAAAATTTCTGTAAAAATCGCCAAAAGCGAATACCAAAATGCAGCTTTTAATTTAGGCAGGCTGCTGCGCAGCAGCTTGTAGTTGTGATGAAAATCCTCAAAAACATCGCGCGCTTTGTCTAAATTGATTGTCTCAGGATGGCGCGGTCTAACCACCTGAATTATTTTATTAAGCCCCTTTGTAACGGATAAGAAAAAGCTGTTAATCCGCGCCCGGCTCCCAACAATATAGGCAAACAGACCAGTGCCTACCAGCAGCAGCGTACTAATAGTGGCACCCACCAAAATGGTCAGATTATTAACCCGACCCATAGCCGCCAAGCTAAACATGCCGGCAATCAGCAGAATTTCGTAGGACACAAACATCAGCACCAGCTTCATGATGTGCACTAACGTGGCTTTGCTAGCCGTTAAATCGGCATTTTTGAGCCGAATGTTAAAGTACGATATTCCTGCTGCCCCGCCGCTGGGAAAAACATGGTTTACAAAAT
>JAGQNO010000028.1 GCA_020428025.1 Candidatus Saccharimonadota bacterium
TATTGATTTCGCGCGACCAATCGTAGCTAAAACCCATTTGGCTGAGCTGCTTCTTGAACTTGGCGGTGTTTTCTGCAATTGCCTGCTGCGGGCTGATGTTGTTCTTAATAGCGTAGTTTTCTGCCGGCAAGCCAAAAGCGTCCCAGCCCATAGGGTGCAGCACATTATGGCCGGTCATGCGTGCGTGACGCGCCACGGCATCGCCAATAGTGTAGTTGCGCACGTGGCCTACATGCATGGCCGCGCCACTGGGGTACGGGAAGTATTCTAGAATGTATTTTTTTGGTTTGTCCGATTTGTCCTGGGCCTCATAAATTTTATCTTTGGCCCACTGCGCCTGCCAGCGCGGCTCGATTTCTTTAGGGTTGTAACGCTTCATGAGGTCTAGTATAACAGAGGCGGACTAGGGTTTGTAAAATCAGTGACGGGCATTCGCGATTACCGCAGCCCTGGAGCGGTCAATTTGGACGGCAAACATGTCGGCTGGCATTGGAGCCGCCTTAAGCGCCGCGGGCGTATCACCATTAAAATGCCACTCCATATTTACGCGGGCTAAGCCACGCCTAATGCTGTCTGGGTTAACGCCCTCAATCTTGCTTAAGTCTAAAGACGCAATGTAGGCACCCTGCCACTGCATTCGCTCTTTGGCGTACTCAACAAGCCTTGGGTCAGTATCTGTGACATGCGTAAGTCCAGACTTAGTCGCAACAAGTGCGTCTATGGGCTGCCGATACTTATGCGCAGGCAAATTTGCCGTAAGCCAGATACCACTTTGGTTTTTGGTGACTGACATAACTGGATGGGTAAAAGATGTTTTTGATTTTGTAAACGTAATGCCTCCGTCATACGCTCCTGGCCCACGGTACTCACAGTCGCCATTTTGTAGCGCAATATTAGCAAGTTTAACGGATTTGCCTAGATATTCTGCCAGTTGGTACATGTTTGCCACAAACCCATCACCATGACTGCCGTCAAACCACTCCGATTCTGTGATTTGCAGGGCATCAATGGCTGGACGAGGCCACAAGTCTAACAATCTAAACTTGTCGGCTGCGCTCACAATTTCTGTAATTAGGTTGTGCTCAGCATCGGCCCAATGTTCCGATGCGTGCCTGACGGACAGCTCATGTACTAATCGGGCAGCATCCAAACTGCTGTAGGCAATGCGCTCCTCTAGTCCTTGGGGCGTCATGACTTCTGCTCTAATCATGCTACGGGCCGCTTCCTGAATAAGCGCAGCAGGTTTTAGATACAATCCTTCAATTAAGGTAAAGGGGTCCCGATCTGCGTTGCTATATGGCCGCGGACACTCTACAATGTCACGTCGCCGGGGAGTATTAGGGCTGGCCAGCGTAAAAATATTCATGGGCGACCCCGTTAGTTGGCCATTACTATCTGTTAAGTGGGTGTCTGTCAACGCGCCCAGCAAGCCGCTCTTTTGTAGGTAGTCACTAATCCCCTCGTCCATGGTGCTTTCATGAATATAGTCACCGTTCAAGTGGTCTCCGAGCCTGTGTGAGCCCACGGTAACATTTGCATCACTCACCAGAACCTGTACGATTTGCTCAAAGGTGCCCCCCAACCGAGCCACCGCTTTTGCGCTATCAAGCAACGTGGTTAAACGATCCATGCGACCCGCACCATCGCGCGTTTCAAATCGTTCTGGCAAAGAGAGCTGCCGCACATCTAAAAGGCGTAGCTGGTGCCTAGTAAAAACATCGGCAAACGCCGCCGCCCTGGGGTCTGGAAATATCTGCGCAAAAGACTGCGTATCCCCAAAGAGTGCGCTTTTAAAAGATAACTCCCCGTTTTGAACAAACAGGGAGCTTTCCGGATACTCTGCCAGTGCCAAGCGCGGACCGACTTCTGGCACAACATAGTGACCATCTGGTAGATGTAATCCCTCCGACATATTTTAAGATTAGCACGCTGGCGGCCCAAAGCAATCACGCGTTAGAAATTATTACAACATATTTTCCGCTATACTAGTTTGTATGATTTCTGTAGCACTTCTAGCTGGCGGCACCTCCAGAGAGCGTCAAGTTTCCCTGCGGTCCGGCGCGGCCGTGCAGCAGGCGTTATCCGCGGCGGGCTACAACGTCGTCCTTCTAGATACCGATTGCACAGATCAACAACTTTTAGAAAACGAGGTTGTCTTCTCTGTGCTTCACGGCGCCGGAGGCGAAGACGGTCAATTTCAAACGCGGTTAAAAAAACTGGGCCTGCCCTTTGTTGGCAGCGACGCCGCATCGTCTCAGCTGACATTTGATAAACATGCCTACCGGCAAAAATTATTGGCCGCAGGGTTGCCCATAGCAAAAGGCGCCCGCGTAGACTGGCAAACATACCCCTGGCACCCGCTGGCGCAGAAGCCGCACGTGGTAAAACCAAGCGATGGCGGGTCCAGCATAGACACTTTTATTATCCGTAAGCCCGCACAAAGTGACCTGCTGGCCATAGAACAATCATTCAAAACACACAAACAGATGCTACTAGAGCAGCTCATTGATGGCATAGAAATCACGGTGGGAATTTTAGACAACAAGCCGCTGCCGGTCATAGAAATCATTCCGCCAGCCAGTGGAGAATTTGATTACATCAACAAGTACAATGGCGCCACCCAGGAGCTCTGCCCGCCGCCGCATGTCAAACCCCAGCTACAAGAAAAGGCGCAAGAATTGGCACTGCAAGCACACCAGCTAACCGGCTGCCGGGACCTATCTAGAACAGATATGATTGTACAAAAAGATGGCCGTATAATTATCCTAGAAACCAACACCCTGCCCGGCATGACCGCTACCAGCCTCTTCCCAAAAATGGCTCAAGTGGCTGGCTACGACATGCCAACGCTCACGGACTGCTTAGTAAAAATGGCGCTTAGCCGCGCGGAAACTGCTGCCGCTTAGTAGCAAGCCAACTGGCAGACTGGCGGACTAATCTAGCTGACTCTTCTGGATTATTGAGCAATATTTTGGCCGCTTCTTCTGTAAAGACGCCGTTTTGCGACCCCTTAACGAGCACTACTGCCTTGTCCTCCAGCTGTCGCTGCACGTAACGACCGGCGTCGTAGGGGTTGTCAAAGGTTTCTACGTGGCAGCCGCGGACTTTGGCTACAGGAGCCAAAAACTGCTTAGCGTCGGCGCCCACTGTCACCACTAGATTTAGCTTTGCCGGGTTGCAGTACGAGCCAACCTCTTTATGCATGTCTGGGCTTAAGTCGCCCATTTCATTCATGCTGCCCAAAATGGCGATTCGCTGACTGGCCGGAAAATCGTACAAAACATCCAGCGCAGCTTTGACCGCAATGGGGCTAGCGTTGTAACTATCATCAATAATAATGCTGTCTTTTTGGCCGCGCAGCAGCTGTAATCGACCAGCAGCTGGCTCAATCTGGCCAACGCCATAGACAATTTGCTCCTCTGTTAAGCCCAGAAGTTGACCAACGCTAGCCGCCGCCAAAATTGGCAGCGCGCCTTGGACACCCAACAACTTGGCCTGGACCGTAAGCTGCAGTCCGTTTAGGTCAAGTTCTAAGAGCTGACCGCTCTTGGTGATTGTATATGTTGCCTGCGAGCTTTGGCCATAGCCACTGAAACGCTTGCCGCTTAGATACTTAGAATCAGTATTGTCTATGTTTACCAGCGATTCTTTGGCAAAATCTAGCACGCCGAGTTCTTCTGTAGCCACTGCGTCCAGCGTCTTAAAGTTGGCCATGTGCTCATCGGTAACAGCAGTAATTACTGCTATGTCCGGCTGCAAATAGGCAAAATCTTTAATCTGTCCCGGCGCGTCGGACCCAAGCTCTAGTACAACAACATCGTGCAGGTAAGGCTTTCTAAGCTGTAGCTGGTTGCTGACCCAGATTTTAAGCCAGCCCAAGACGTTATAAATGCTAGGCTGCGTTTGGCCAAAGAAGACAAGCGGCACGGTGACGCGGTCGTTATAATTCCCTTCTTGAAACTGAACCGATTTTGCGTCTTGCAGCAGACGCGCAATTGCTAATTTTGTCGTGGTTTTGCCCACACTGCCAGCTACCGCCACAATGGTAAAGTTGTTTTTTGCGCGCAGCTGCAACACCTGTTTTTCAAGTTGTTTTGCCAGCCAGTTTTTTGCAATTTTTTTCATAGACTGTGAGTTAACTTCTCTATTGTGACTGCCCCGGGCGGGTTTGGCAACTCCTTCTAAAAACACTAGCCGCAAGGCGCCTATTTTTTACGTGCTTTGGGCGCGCAAAACTCTTTTCAAATCACTAAAATTTTGTTATAATACAAAATCATGAATCTGTCAAAACCACTGCTGTCAGTTGTGGTGCCCGTTTACAATGAAGAAGCGGGTCTAAAAAACTTCCACAAAGACCTCTGTAAAATCCTACAAAAATACTACAAAAACCAGACAGAAATCATCTACGTCAACGATGGCAGCCGCGACAACACCGCGGCCGTTCTAAAGACCCTCCAAGATGCCACCTACCTGCAGCTAACGCGTAATTTTGGTAAAGAAATTGCCACCACGGCCGGAATCCATGCCGCTAAAGGGCAGGCCATCCTAACGCTTGACGGCGATGGCCAGCACCCAGTAGAGCTCATCCCGGAATTTGTTAAAAAATGGCAGGCTGGCGCTAAGGTTGTAGTGGGCAGGCGCATAGCCAACCAAAAAGAAGGCCTTATAAAACGCTGGGGCTCCAAAATATTTTACGCAAGCTACGGCAAAGTTGGCGGCGTACGGCTTACGCCGGGCGCCACAGACTTCCGTCTTATTGACCAAACCGTTCAGCAAGAGTTTGCAAAATTAACAGAGAGAAATCGCATCACCCGTGGCCTGATTGACTGGCTGGGCTACCCGCAGACATTCATTGATTTTAAGGCCAAGCCGCGGCTGGCTGGCACGGCCAGCTACAGCACGCGCAAGCTTATGAAACTGGCCATAGACAGCACTATTTCGCTCAGCCTTTCGCCGCTGTACATTACCGCCTACATTGGGGCGCTGGTGCTGCCAGTGGCCACGCTGATTGGGCTAACCATGCTAGGCAACTGGGCGCTGCACGATCCGCTGCACTTCCGTGCGACCGGCACGGCCTACCTTAGTGTGCTCATTTTATTCCTTATCGGTTTGGTGCTGGTATCGCAGGGGATAATTGGGTTATATTTGTCGCATATTCATGCAGAAACGCAAAATCGGCCCCTGTATATTATTGATTCAGAGCGCTCGAAAGGCATTTAATGCGTGCCCGACTTAGTTTTATTCTTGCCCTAGCTTGTGTGATCGTTATTGGCACGTTAAGTATTGGACAGCAAACTACAGATCGATTTGCGGACAAAAAAGTTGGCTTCATATCGACAAATTCTTTTGAAAAAAAACCGCCAAACTGGGAAGACTTTCTGCTGCCAGATACAAGCATCCATATTTTGTCCCCTTCTCACTGCAAAAATCACACTGTTTTGAATGTCGTGGCACACCAAGACGATGACCTATTATTTATCAACCCCGCCATCAGTGATGCAATCGCCGCCGGCAAATGTGTTCGGACTCTCTATGTAACCGCCGGCAATGATGCACAAGGCAAAAATTATATGCAAAATCGAGAGGACGGAGCAATCGCCGCTTACAATATCATGCTCGGTGGCGATGCTGCCTGGTACTACAAAAAAGAAGACATGAGTGAAACACTGAGTATTCTTACCGCCGCTCCCGTAAACAACGATTCCGTTTCTCTCATTTTTCTCCGGCTCCCAGATGGCAATCTAGACGGAAATGGTTTTGCGGGAACAAAAGGCAGCAGCATTCAAAAATTGTGGTCGGGAAAAATTTCTAGCATATCTCCAATAGACAGCAAGATTAGCCTCACGCGCACGGAGCTCCTTCAAAAACTAACTACCATCATGCGTGCCTACCAGCCCACGGTAATCAATTCTCAAACTGCAGATAGTCCTGGTGGCGACCACAGCGACCACCGCACTACCGGCCTGCTGACCATGGTTGCTGTGCGCCGATACGTCAGCAGCCAGGCCCAGCATCGAGTTATCACAAACTATTTTGTTGGCTATCCCTCTCGCACTATGACGGCTAACTTATCCGAGCAGCAGGCTCAGCTCAAACATGATATCTTTTTTGCGTATGCTCTGCGTGACCCCGCAATTTGCAGGCCAGTGGAGTACTGCCATGAGCATGGCGTTGGCACCTACCAGCAATTTATGGACCGGCAGTACAGCCAGCCCAAGGCACTACGGCGTCCGTAAAGTCTGCAGCGCCGTGCCATTACCGCGTAACTCGTAGATGCTGCCTACCGACGGCAACCGCCCAACGGGCACAGGATTGCTCAGCTGCGTTAAGATGTTTTCTTTGCTACAGTGTATTGGACCAGAATCTATGCCAGCATCAGGCAGTAGCAGCGCTACTTTGCTGTTTGACTGGCCGAGCTTTGCCCAGGCATCGGCATCATAAAACATATCACGCAGGGTAATGTGCTGACCATCTTTGCAAACCACAGGCAGGACTGGTGTGACATTATATCCGGCAAAATAATTGGCTGGTACTGCCAGCTGCCACGATGCAATGGCGTAGTCATATTGTTTGCTCTGCGCCAGCTGCGCGGTGTCGAACGTCGGCACATCTTTGCTGAAACGCTGCGGCCAGGAAATTACGAGCGCCCCCACCAGCAAGATGCCGCTCACGGCCATAAGCGCTAGCCAGCTTATTTGCATACGGCGCTGCTTTTTGAGTGCATCGCCAGCCAGTCCAATCAGCAGCAGCAGGCTGATTGCCACCCACACAATATACCGCTCTGTCATGGCAAAGATGGCGTTACCGCTGGCTACATAGACGGCGTAATTCCAAATAAGAATCCCCAGCAGCAGCCATTTTACCGATGATTTTATAGTGCGCCAATGCCTCGCCAAAAAGATGATGATGCCACCTACAATAATGGCGCTCATCAGCTGCCTGACTGTATTAGGGCCCAAGGCACGACCGGTAAAATTCATATCAAACAGCCGCAGCGTGCTGTTAGTAACGCCGCCAACAATCTGCTTGAGCGTGGTCCAGTTTGGCGCCATGTGGATGGGCGGCAGCTGGGCAAAATGGATCGGCAACAGCCAAACGGTGAGCTGCTTGAGCAGCTTAGCGCCGAGCAGCCCCGCCAGTAATCCCACGCCCACGAGTAGTGGCGTCTTTGTTTTTTGCTGCCATGCCATTGTGAGTCCATAGACAACCAGCGGCGGTAGCAACAGGTACATTTCCAGCGGATCGGCAAAAAAAACAAGGCTGGCGAGCGCGGCCAACCCCATAAATTTGGGCCAGCTCAGGTTTTGCACTGTAATCAGCGCCAGGTAGACTACAGCCAAGCCCCCGGCAATTTCTAAGTTGCGCGAATTGGCATAGTCCGCCCAAAAAACGCGGCCACCCAGGAGACCAAGCCACATGATGGCTATGCGCCAAAGCGTATCATTTTTGATTTTTTGCTGCTTAAGCAGTTTGCTACCCAGCCAATAAATGAGCGCGAAAGCGGCT
>JAGQNO010000029.1 GCA_020428025.1 Candidatus Saccharimonadota bacterium
GGCCGCGCATGATTACCTGGCCGCTTCGACTAATATTTACAATGCCGCGCGGCACCACCTGTGTGTTGCCAGTGGCTTTGAACACCAGCGGCAACTGCTGAGGCAACACCACTTGCCACTTGCGGAGGCCCGGCTGTAGCAGCTCCAAGCCGCGCGTACCCTGCCCGGCCGTTTGGATAAACAACAGCGCTGAAAGGTCCTGCTGAACAGACACACGGTTACCGCTACTCGCTTGGGCCGACACCACTCGCGCCACCACCGCCCCATAGTGTCCGCCGGGAGATAACTTGGTAGCATCGTCGATTGTGGCGGTAACCGTTTGCACGCTGCCACCGTTAATCGTGATTTTATCGCTGCTGAGCCGCAGCGACTGCGCCAAGCCTTGTGGCAAGGGTTTACTGCTAAACACCAGGCCGCCGTTCTGGTTTAACGTACTAAAATCAACTGCCCGAAGCTCAAATTCAAGTGGCTGACTGGTGTTATTGAACAGTTGAATTTTAAAATCGACAGTGGTCGCAGCCGGCGATAATACAATGTCCTGCACCGATGGCGACAATGACACGGTGTTGGCGGCCGCCAGCGCCGGTACAGGCAAAAACAAGATGCTGACTGCAACAAAAGCAGCTAGCCAGCGCCGCACCATTTAGGACCGCCTGGAGTAGCGTTTACGGGCAGTTTCGCGCTTATCTGTGCCAAACGTGTGCCGCAACATAGACCATAGACCAGCCAAAGCCAGCAAGACCAGCACGAGAATTATCAGTATAGGCAGCCAAGGAATGACCCAAAAACTGACCTGTCCGTTCACGGGCACGTCACGCTTGCCATCGTTGTATACCAAAGTCAGACTGGCGTTGTATTTGCCAAACCGAAGGTGATTTAAGTTACTGAGGTTCCAGTTAAGCGTCTTAACTGGCTTGCCCACGTTATCAGTGACGATTTGCCCGTTCTGCTTCTTGACTGTGTAGGCTGGGAAGCCATTGTCCCACTCCACATTGAAAGTACGACTACTGCCCGGCAATATATTTCCGCCGCCGGGGTTAATGGTGAGCGTGTCAATGAAATTACCGTTTACACCGCGCCCCACAAAGATGTTGCCACTGGGCTTAACGTGCACGTTACCGGTGTTTTTGACCGTTACATCAAATGATGCCGGCAAATATTGGTACAGTTTTTTTGTTGCCGTAAACGATGTTACCTGTGCCTCGCGCTTCTCTCCAGGAGCTTGCACATCCAGCAAAATCAAGCTGGCCACGGCGCCATTAACTTTATTAGACTGCGGCTTTGTGGGGTCTGTGCCTTGCTGGCTAAAGACCACGGCATAGTAATAGCCAAAAGCGGCCGTTGCGGGCGCATTGATGGTCATGTCTACCGTGTTAAAAACGCCTGGCTGCGCAGTAAAATTGGTCTTAGAAAATGTGACCCAGTTCTTTTCTTCCTCACCATCTTTGAACGGAACCAGCGTGGCTTGGCCATTGGTGCTATCGGCCTTAAATTTCATGAGCGTAACTTGCAGTTTAACGGCTTCTGAGCCACTATTTTGCACCTTGAGCGATGTAGATACGCTGCTGCCCGGCGATGTAACCAAATTAACCGGCAAAGGTGATAAGGTTAGATTGACACCGGCCGCGCGGGCTTGACCTGGCAGGACAGTCAAGCAGCAGGCCAGCACGCCAAAGGCGGCCAGGAAAACCGGGCCGCCTTTCTGCCGGAACCATGATGTTACCCTCATTAGTTCCAAGTATATCGTACGCAGCGGACTTTTAGAAGTTACCAGCACCAATTACGGTAATGGTATCTGTGTAGTCGTTTGCTGCAGGGGTAGAACCGCTAATGGCAGAGGCTGCTTTTAGGGTCAGGACTGCACCGTTAGCAGTACCATTTGAGCTGGCGATTTGGCGCAGCGTAGCGTCTAGGCCAGAGCCATGAGCCGAGCCGGAAGCATCGTACGCAGCAACTGCGGACGTCGTGCCACCACCAGAGCCTTGTGCAATGCTAGAAATACCAAACGCGTAGCCTTCGGTACCAGCAACCAAAGTTGCTGGGGCTCCCGTCGCGACTGAGGCTATAGTTTTTGCTGCCGCAGTAGAAGTAAGACCAGTGTTCGCATCTTTTGCCCAAGCTAACCAGCCGTTCTTGGCATTAGTGTTAACAGTGGCGGTTACACCCGTGGTCTTCACAACCGAGCCAGCCGATAGATTAGACGTAAAGTTGTCGGTGTTACCGCTTAGGACAAAGTTGAAAGTTGGCGGTACAACAGCGTTGACCACAATTTGGTCGTTGGTTACCACGCGCACTGCAACCGTAATGTTGTCCGCACCCGCTGTAACAACTGGGTGGTACTCGCCAGCACTGGTTGGTGTTGTAACGGCAGATGTACTGGTTAGGTCAACACAGTAGGATGTAGCGGCCGCTAAGGCTGTTACGCCAGTAATCGTAACTGTGCTGGCTGCGCCAGAGGCTGCTAAAGTGCCCGGCAGCGCCGTGGCACCGGTGTCTGCTGCACAAGAAGCAGAGGATGCTGTTTGGGTCGTATTAACTAAGCCGCTCGCGCCAGTCCAGGTTGTGGAGTCTGCGCCGTTCATGTTAATGCTCACGCTAGTCGCGCCAGCACCGGCTGTCTTAAAGACCAGTCGGGCCGATGTTGCGGTACTAGTTGCCATGCGGTTAATCCGCAGGTACGAGTTTGATAAAGATGCCGCCGCAGCCAGGCCTTGCCAAGCTAGCAGGCCACCCAGCATAACAAATGCCGATGCAGCCACAGACAACATGCGCATTGATTTTTTCATATTGTTCTTCCTTTTTGTTTTTTAGTGGTCAAACCCATGATAACCATAAGCAAATACTTTGTCAAAGTCTTATTACGTTATATTTACAACACCTAAAAATTAGCAGCTGCTACAAAAGTTAGAACTTCTTGATAATCGCCCGCGCTGGGCGTATTAAATGATGATTTTCCAAGCACGACCGCATTGGCAGCCCCGCCAATAACAGATGCACCGCTGGTCACTAGCTGTTGATAGGTGGAGCTTGCTGCGCCCACTGTATTGCTACTGCCGTTAAACGGACTCGCAATCACCAACGGACCGCCAGACGTTTGGCTGACGCCACTGCCGCGTAGCCCAAAACCCTGGCCTTGGGTGGTTAAATCCGCATTGACAGCAGAGATGGTATAGTTGGCAGCCGTGCTAAACAGCCCGGCGTATTGGCCTTTGACATAAATGGCGCCGCCGCTTGCGGCATTGGTGGCAAACGTAAACGACAAGTTGCTTCCGCCGCTTATAACCGATCCTGGCGTTAAGCTACCCAAAGAGATGCTGCCCGGCGATACAGAAAAGCTCAGCGACGGGTTAATGGTGTTACTAGAAGCCGCCGGCCCATATTGGCTCGCAGTAAATGTGCCCTGCATGGCATTTACTTTTACTTTGTATGTAGTGTTGCCGGACAAGCCAATAATCTGGCTGCCGGTGGCGCCTCCCCAGGCTACGTAGCTGCGGTAGACAGGGGTCACGCCTAGCGTGCCATCGGCCTGAACATACAGCGTGGTAACAAAGTTGTCGCTGGAGATGGCAATAGAATACGTGTAGTCCGATGCGTCATTGCCGCCCTTGTTAATAGTGCAGTCTAGCTTGTTGCTATAGGTGCCGCTGCCGTTGCCCAGTGTGGGCGCATTTGGCACATTGGCTTGTCTTGCCTGTGTTTGTCCAGACTTACTGGTGATTGTGCCGCCGCTGGCAGTACCACCGCTGGTTTGTCCAGTATTGGCGTTTAATTTGTAGGTTGCGGACTGTGCGCTATTGGTGCCACCAGAGCCAACGCCATAATCTTGTAACTGGTAATTGGAACTAGAAGAAAAGGCGCCCAGTAGAAACGCACCGCTCAGTAAGGCCGTAAACCCCTTATGCATGTTTCTATGGTATCACTTAGGGGCCGCTACAGCCACTGCCAGCTGTCCAGCACTGTTTGCAGGGCTTGCTTTAGGTTGGTTGATTCCCCGCTATTGCCAGTTACCGTCACAGCAGCGCCTAGACTACCTTTTTGCAGGTACGCGGTTTGGGCAAAGCCGCTATCGGTGGCGGTATCGGTGAATATTGCGACTGACTGTCCGTTGCTGGTTATGTCTTGCCTGGTAAATCTATCTGGCTGCGACTGTCGCATGTGGTACGTTCCGTCGTCGTCTAAGCTACCGTTGGCCAGCTGCTTAATCTGCACTGTTAGGTGCCAAGAATTGGTTACGCCCGGTTTAGAGAAATCATGCACCGCTATAATTGGCGCTACAGGCGGGCTGGGTTTAAGGGCTTGGAAGACGGCTGGGTACTGAAACTTTACAAACTGGTTGCTGGTTGTACGAGTGGCAGGTGTATCACTCGTGTCTGAAGTTCTACTAGAAGGTTTGCCTACTCTGCCTACAGACGGTTCGCTCATTATGTGCAGCGCCCAGTAGAGCAAGGAGCAAATCAATGCTAGACCCAATAACTTTGCAACCAATCTCATATCCTTATGATACCTCAAGTTTTAATCGATTGGCTAAGTATCGCCAAAACAACTATCAGTAATCTGCATTGGGTCAGTCAATAATCCAAGCGGAGATGGGGCCGGTTACCTTTTCTAGCACCGTTTTTGCTGGTTGGCTGATGTACTTCTGCACAAAACTTTGCTTCTTTTCTGCAACAATCGCCTTTTTCTCTGCGGTAGCCTCTGCGCGCTGCTGAGAACTTGTCTTAGCAGCAGTAGTCAACCCTTGATTGCAGGCATTTTGGCCAGCCTGACTTTGCGGCCCCCAAACACCATCCTCTGCAATCCGCAAGCTAATTCCTTTACTCCTAAGACAGGCGTTAATGCGCTGCTGAGTCGCGAGTACGCTCGAAGAGCTGCTGCTAGCGCCGGCGGATTTGGCTGAATTGCCAGTTGCGGCCGGTGCTGATGGTGCGGATGGTGCGACTGGTGCGCCCGCATTACTCGTTGAAGAGACTGATCCATACTTCATCAAAACACCCCAAGTTTGTGGACCTACAATACCATCTGCACCAATGCCGTTAGCTTGCTGGCAAGCAATTACGGCGTTCTTTGTCATTTGCCCAAAGGCTCCGTCCGTTGCGATACGAGTGGAGTTACCCGCAGCTGCTAGACAGCCATTTACCTTTTGCTGAAGAATTGTTACACAGCTACCGTTTGTACCTTGGCCAAATGTAGACTTTGCGCATGTCTGCTCTGCACTCAAAGCTGGCGCAGCAGCCGGGGCGCTTGCGGGCGCGGCAGAAGCATAACTATCTAGCACCCGCCAAGTTTGTGGACCTACAATACCATCTGCACCAATGCCACTTGCTTGTTGACACCTAATAACCGCACTCTTTGTTATTGGTCCAAAGGCTCCGTCCGCAGAAATCGCTGCGCCGGCACCCTTTGCGGCAACGCACTTATTTGTAAGTCTTTGAAGTTCAGCCACGCACGCACCAGAGCTTCCTTGGCTATACGTATTAGAGCTGCAGCCGCCCGTAGCGCCACTACGATTAAGGATATATGCTCCGATGCTGCCGACTGCCAAAACAACGATCACTGGCAAGATAAGATGATGGCTTAGGCCCTTTTGGTTAAGACGCATGGTCTTCCTTTCAAGTTTTTATTTTTGCTTTTCAATGGAGATTATAGCAATAATTGATTGCTAGTCAACCTGAACCGGTTTTAGGATAAGTGTTTTTATTTTAGTTATGACCGGCTTCACTTCATCTAGCTCAAAAAGTGCAGAAACTGCTATATGCACCGCTACTACCACGCCGCTGATTATAAACAGCTTGGAGCCGAGCGTAAAAATACCCTTGTCGTTAGCGCCAAGTGGGTAGAGGTTAATCATGGCGTAACCGGCCACCACACAAAAGCCGCTCACGGAAATGGTGCGCATAATGTCACTCCAAAATTGGCGATCAAACAGTTTATGGTCACGTAGCCACATGATTACAAACAAGACAAGGACTTCTCCGGCCGCCACAATGGATTGTGCCAGCGCTAAGCCAGCCACGCCGTAGGAATCGGGTTTGCCAAGCTGTGTGGCTAGAATAATGTTAGCTGCCACTGTAAAGATAGAAACGTAAAATGGCGTCTTGGTGTCCTTCTGGGAATAGAACCAGCGTGACATGAGCGCATACATAATTCGGAAAAGAATGGCACCAATTAAGAAGCCAAAAATCATGGCAATTTGGTCGTTACCCTGACTAAAAATGATACGCGCCAGGTAGCCTCGACAGAAAAAACATATGACAGCTATGGGACTAGCAAGCCAAATCATGGCACGTAGCGTCAACAAAAAATCGCGGCGGAAAAGATCAGGCCGCCCCTGGCTAAGCCGAGCGTTTAAACGCGGGAATGCGGCCATAGAAATTGCAGTCCCTACCAACAAAATAGGCGCCGTACTTAATGTATACGCATAGTTATAATTACTAATATTACCGCTACCAAGATGGGAGGCGATCCTTGTTTCTACCACGGCGTTAACCTGATCCATACCTTGGTCTAACGAACGGGGTGGTAGGCTTCTAAGTACTTGTTTAAAGTCGTTCTGACGCCACATAATTTTTGGCGCCCACCAAAAGCCCAGGCCTTTCAGTCCAACTACAACCACAATCAGTTGTAATATTGCACCAATCATTGCACCTAAGCCCAAACCAATAATGCCAATATTGTCTTTAAATATAAAAATACTAGCAATGATTGAAAGGTTGTAGAAGATAGGCGCGATTGCATAAAAAAAGAATCGACCCATAGTCTGCTGCACGCTGGTAATAATACCGCTGAGCGTAAATAGTAAGGGGTTAAACGCCACCAGGCGCATAATGGTCGCGGCATCGTGCAGCTGCTCTGGATGCCCCTTTAAGCCTGGCGCGACTACATTGGCCAGCAAAGGTTCGGCAAACACTAGAATGATTAAGCCTACCCCTAGCATAAATATTGTTAATAAATTCATGACACTACTAGACAGCTGCCAAGCCGATTTTTTGCCCTGCTTGTGCAGCCGATCTGACAGCGACGGCATCAGGGCCACGCCGAGTGCACCGGCACTGATGGTAAAGAAAAATAAATCAGGAATAATAAAAGCCGCAAAGTAGGCATCTGTACTGTGGGTGCCGTGCAGCGGGAAGTTACTGGACACCAGCTTGGTAAGCAAAAAG
>JAGQNO010000002.1 GCA_020428025.1 Candidatus Saccharimonadota bacterium
ATACAACAAAAGATAACTACTAAAGCAAAAGAGTTGAAGAAGTAATCATGGAGCAACCGCAGGCACAACCCAAAGATTTACTCTCGCGGGTTGGTGAGCGGTTACAGCGTCAAGGAATAGGAGTATTGCGTCTGGCGACAGTATTTGCAGGCGGTCTCCTGCTTGCATCGATGGATCAACTGTCAGTTCCATCAGTTGATGTTGATGACTCAGGCGTAGATATTCTCTCACAATATGCTGACTCGTAATATGACTAAAAAAGTAAGTCCAAAAAAAGCAGTGACTGATGATCCGCGCGTCGCACGTGCAGCCTTAGAATATTTGTTCGCAACCCGATACATTGATAGAAAGCGACTGTATCTGGAGAACTTTTACCGTGGTATGTTCTTTAGTATCGGCTCAATTGTAGGAATCGTTCTAGTCGGTACGCTCGTACTTTGGCTCCTATCATTTTTTGACAGCATTCCATTCATCGATAAGATTTCGCGTGCAATCGAAGCCTCTCTTAACTAGGTGGTGACTCCAGGAAAATAGTATGAACTTGAGGCGTTAGTGCGTGCGCATCTGTAGTTGTTATAAACACCTGGTGGTCCTTGAGTCCGTCTAGCACACGCTCTTGGTGTGACAGATCAAGCTCACTCAGTACATCATCAAGCAAAAGTATTGGTGAGATATTCTCTGGTTTGAAGCGCTCTGATAATAGTTGTGTCTCTAGCATCTTAAGCGCTACAACAATAGTCCGAACCTCACCGCGGCTAGCTCGCTCTGTGGCTGGCTGGCTTGCAAGGTGCACAACCAAGTCATCACGGTGTGGGCCAAAGCTAGTATGACCAAGTGCAATGTCCCGCATGAGTGAGGACTCGAAGTACTGTAATAGTTTACTGGCGTATGACGTTGCATTTTTGCTTACGTCACTTGCGTACAATAATACGATATCGTCTGTGCCGCCGAGGCCACGGTAGTGATCTGAGATTCGTTCCTGCAATTTTTCTATGACATTGGTGCGTGCCTTAACGACCGACTCTGCTGAGTGAGCAAGCTGTGTGTTCCAGATGAACAAGTCGGGTGGTGCGTTATGGACCTTCTTGTCGCGAAGGCTTTTGAGTAACTGATTACGCTGTTTAAGAATTCGGACATATTTATTTTGTTCTGTAGCAACCTCTATATCTAACTGAGCAGCTATATGGTCGAGATAGTCACGGCGGCGTTGAGGACTACCTGTAACAAGACGTGAGAGCTCGGGCTCAAATAGTACTACAGGGAGACGAGCTGCCAAAGGTAGACGCGCATGATTTTTATTGTCAATCGACCACTTTCTTAATCCTGCCGATTCCGAGAGTTGAACCTTGAGGCTACGCTGGTGCTTAGTCCTATCTCCTGTTAGTGTCGTACTCATCTTCATTTGTGGTTGGCCATACTGGACAAGCTCGTTGATGGGGCCTTTGAAACTTGTACCCCTGAGCAATGTGTAGAGCGCTTCAAGTAGCGTCGTTTTGCCGCTACCATTTGGTCCGACTATAGCGTTCATGTCATGGGCAAACTGAAATTGTGCACTCGTATGTGAACGCACATAGTGGAGCTCTAGGTCTGTTAGTATACCTCGCATTTGTTCTAGTATACGTCAGTTGAAGGGGCGTGTATAATAGATGTAGATATGGGGGTAAAACAAACAAAGCGTACGGGTGGTACGAGCTTGTCTGCGAGTGACTATGTGCATCTGCATAATCATACGCAGTTTAGTTTGTTAGATGGGTTAACTAAAATCCCAGAGCTGGTGGCCTTTGCTAAAGAGCAGGGCATGCCGGCAGTGGCCATGACAGATCATGGCACCTTGTCCGGCGCCGTGGAATTTTATAAAGAGTGCAAAGCCCAGGGCGTTAAGCCCATTATTGGCATAGAAACCTATGTGGCGGCCCGCAAACACACAGATAAAGACCCGGCCAAGGACAAGCAGCGCTACCACCTGATCTTGCTGGCCACCAATGAGGCTGGGTGGCACAACTTAATGAAGCTGTCTACAGAAGCCAACCTGCACGGTATGTACTACTTTCCGCGCGTGGACCGTGAGCTGCTGGAAAAATACAATGAAGGTATTATTGCGCTGTCCGCTTGCCTAGGTGGAGAAATTGGCGATGCGCTCAAGAACAATCAGTACGACCAAGCGCGCCAGATTGCAGAGTGGTATAAATCGGTCTTTGGAGACCGCTATTATTTAGAAATTCAGGATCACGGCCACCCCAACGCCCCGTCGCATAACGCGGAGCAGAAATTAGTGAACGACCAAGTCCTTAAGCTCGGCAAAGAGCTAGGCATTCCGGTAGCACTGACCTGCGACGCGCACTACCTAAAACACGCCGACCAAGACGCGCACGAGATTCTGCTCTGTGTGGGCACCGGCGCCTTTTTATCTGATGAAAAACGCATGTCGCTCAAGGAGTTTGAGCTGCACGTCATTCCGCCGGCAGAACTGATTGGTAGGTGGGGTAAAGACCATCCAGAGGTCATTACCAATACGGCCGTCATTGCAGAGCGCTGTAATCTAGAGTTGGACTTAGGTAAAATCCTGATTCCAAAGTTTCCGGTGCCAGAGAGCCAGACAGAAAAATCGTATCTGGACCAGCTGGTGTGGCGTGGTTTGGCCTGGCGCTACGGCAATGCTCCATATGACAACCGATTAACCATACCAGAAGCCCAAAAACTTTTGCCTAAAGAGGTGCTAGACCGCACCAACTACGAGCTGGGGGTGGTGGATAGCATGGGCTTTAACGGCTACTTCTTGATTGTGCAGGACTTTATTAACTGGGGCAAAGAGAAGGGCATTATTTTTGGTCCGGGTCGTGGCAGCGCGGCAGGGTCTATTGTGGCCTACGCCACCCGTATAACAGATCTGGACCCGCTTAAGTACGGCCTACTGTTTGAGCGTTTCTTAAATCCAGACCGTATTTCCATGCCGGATATAGATGTAGATATCCAGGATAGCCGCCGCGATGAAGTTATTCAGTACTGTGCGGACAAATATGGTCATGACCGCGTGTCCAACATTGTCACCTTTGGCCGGATGTTTGCCCGGAACGCAGTGCGCGATGTGTCGCGCGTTATGCAGGTGCCATACGCGGATGCTGATCGCCTGGCTAAGATGATTCCGGCGCCGGTGCAGGGTCGGCATATTCCCTTAGCAAAATCTATCCAGGAAGACCATGACCTTAAAGCGGAGTATGAGAACAATCCCACTTCCAAAGAGGTCATAGACATGGCCATGATTTTAGAAGGCACCGTGCGCAGTCACGGCGTGCACGCCTGCGGCGTGGTGATTGCGCCGGACGAACTTGTTAAGTACGTACCGCTAGAAGTCGCCCAAAAGAAATCCAAAATTAACGATGAAGCTATTATTGCCACTCAGTTCCCTATGACCCAAATTGAGGACTTGGGACTCTTAAAAATGGACGTCCTAGGCCTGTCTAACCTAACAATTATTAAAAACGCGCTCAGAATTATTAAAAAGGTATACGGCAAGGACGTAGATATTAGCCAAATCCCGTTAGACGATGCCAATACTTTTAAGTTGCTTGGCGAAGGCGATACCACCGGCGTCTTCCAGTTTGAATCCAGCGGCATGAAACGTTACTTGCGGGAGCTTAGACCCACAGAGTTTGACGATGTCATTGCTATGGGTGCCCTGTATCGGCCCGGCCCTTTAAGCGCTGGCCTGACGGACAGCTATATTAAGCGCAAAAACGGCAACGAAAGCGTGGCCTACGCACACGAACTCATGCAGAACGCCCTGGAACCAACCTACGGGGTGCTGGTCTACCAAGAACAGGTCATGCAGATTAGCCGCGACGTCTGTGGTTTTACTGGCGGAGAGGCAGACACGCTGCGCAAAGCCATCGGCAAAAAGAAGCACGATGTCATGAAAAAAATGCAGGTGCAATTTGAAGAAGGCGCTGTAAAAAACGGCGTTCCGCGCCCAGTCATAGAAAAGTTCTGGAAGGACCTACTTGGCTTTGCTGACTACTGTTTCAACAAGTCGCACTCTGCTTGCTACGGCATGATTAGCTACCAGACCGCTTACCTAAAAGCACACTACCCAGCCGCTTTTATGGCCGCCCTTATGACCAGTGACTACGATGACACAGACCGCCTAGCTATAGAAATTACAGAATGCAAAAAAATGGGTATTAACGTGCTGCCGCCAGATGTAAATGAATCGTTCCTAGAGTTTGCTGTAGTACCGGGAGACCGGCCGTCCATCCGCTTTGGCATGAACGCCATTAAAAACGTGGGCACCGGCGCGGTAGAAGAAATTCTGCGGGCCCGCACAGAACTTGGCACCTTTGAAAACCTAGAACAATTCCTGGGCGCTGTCAGCCCACGGGTTGTTAACCGTAAGGCGCTGGAAAGTTTAATCAAAGCTGGTGCGTTTGACAGATTTGCACCCCGCCAGCAGCTCCTTGCCAACGTAGATTTGCTGCAGGCCTATGCCCAGCGCCTGCACAAAGAGGCCGCAAGCGGCCAAGCCGATTTATTTGGCGGCGACGACACGGCCGTGCAGCGTGCTGCCCTAGAGCTAATGCCGCACTCCGGCGGCGACGCGCGGGAACAACTACTCTGGGAGCGTGAGCTACTGGGCTTGTATCTAAGTCAGCACCCCCTAGAACTCTTTGAAGCGTATCTCAGCGAACAAACTGTGCCGCTCAGCGGTCTAAAACCAGAGCACGACGGCAAACAAGTGGCGGTTGGCGGCAGTATTTTAGATGTGCGGGAAATCACCACCAAAAACGGCGCCAAAATGGCCTTTGTAAAAATAGAGGATCAAACTGGGGAAATGGAAATCATTTTATTCCCTAATGCGCTGCAGCAGACCATTGGCATTTGGGAGCGAGACCGCGTGGTGCTGGTGCGTGGCCGGGTCAGCACCCGCGGCCGCGACGGCCAGCCATCTGATGAAGTCAAAGTCATGGCCGATGACGCGCGTGAAATAACCGTGGCCCAAGCCACCGGCTACCAATCTACCGGCAAGAAAGCCAAAGTGCCAAAGCCCAGTAAGAAAAAGGTAGATTCTGGAAGTCAGAAGGCAGAGAGTAAAACGTTATATCTTAGGTTGGCTAGCAGCCAAGAGCAGCAAAAACTGGTAGACCTGAAAAAGATTTTAGATGCAAATCCCGGAAAGACCGGTGTGGTGCTGGTACTAGGTGCGGGAGAGTCCCGCCAAGCTATAAAATTACCCACTGGCTGCAGTGCCTCTAAAGAGGCTCTGGAATTGCTGGGTGAGTTAGTCGGCCAGGATAACCTGCGCCACCAATAGATTACGGCAGGTAGGGGTAGCTAACTTTGGAAATGGGCTTCCGCTTGGCAGCGGGCTTTGCTTTTTTGTTTGCCATGTTTATTTTTGCTTAACGATAAGCATTATAGCGCATTTGTCAAGAATCTGCAATGATACATAGCCATGGCTGCGGCCTGGACCACATTAAAAGACTCCTTGGAGCCAAACATTGGGATTTCTAAGTGGATGTCGGAAGCGGCCAAGACTTCTTGCTCTACACCTTCTACCTCGCGGCCCAAAATGATTGCTAGTTTAGCTGGGGGGTTAAAGCCTGGTAGTTTAATGCTTGTTTCTGACTGTTCTAACGCGGCAATGACATATCCGTTAGCCCGTAGTTCCTTTAGTACGGGTGTAAGGTCTTCTGAATGACGCCAGTTTACTTTGGCGTCCAATGCGGTTTTTTGTATTTGCCTGTTTATTTTAGCTGCCAGGTGGGGCAGACGGGAATCGTGCTGCATAGCTGGGTAGGGTGTGTAGCCGGTCAAAATAACCTCTGTTATTCCTAGACCATCGGCGGTGCGGAGCAAGGAGCCCACGTTATGGGCGCTCCTAAGGTTATGTGCGATGACAATAAGCTGCTGAGACATATAGACTATAATCTATATTATAAACTATGCTCTATATGCTCACGACAGAAGTGTGCAAAAGCACTCGCGCGGCATGCCGCTTATGCTTTATACTAAAAGGTATATGTCCAACGATGCTCGTCTAGATGAAGAAATCGCTACCCAGCGCCGCGCTGGCGTTTTGCAGCTGCAGTACACGGACACCTCACAGATTAAAGACAAGCAGCTCTTCCGCGATATTCTGACCAATGATGAGCTCTACAAACTGCGCGTTATTCCGCTTGAGTCCTATAAAGGCAACCTACATTTTGGCATAACCACCACCACGTCGCAGCAGACAATCCAACAGCTCCAGCAGCGTTTTACAGATGTGCGCACCACCTTTAGTATTATTAGCGATGCCGGGTACCGCGAGTACATGCAGCTGTACGATCCGCCCAAGCAGGTGATTTATAAAGATATTGCGCTTACTCAAGCGGCACAGCAGCAGACAGCAGAGGTCAGTCAGCTTCTGGGCCAGGTCCGAGCCGACGACATGCTGGCCTACCTGGTCAGCCAGGCGCACAACCTGGGCGCCAGCGATATCCACATTGAGTGTCAGCGCGAGGACGTGCGGATTAGGTACCGCATAGATGGCGTGCTGCACCCCATTGCGCGTTTGCCGTATGACAAATATCGGGTTCTTTTGGGCGCCATTGCTAGCGCCGGCAATGTCTCTACCAGTGCTGATGAAGCGCAGCAGGGCCATATTGCCCAAAAAGTTAAAATGGCCGATGAATCAGAAGTTGACGTCAACGTTCGTCTAGAAACAGTGCCCACCATGAACGGCATCGACGTGGTGATGCGCTTGTTTAACATGGATGCCAGCCGCTACACCCTGGACCGGCTGGGCCTGTCCGATCAAGAGCGAGCAGTGCTGGACGGCATTATTTCGAAACCTACCGGCCTGGTTATGGTGGTTGGCCCCACTGGCTCCGGCAAGACCACCACGCTGTACTCTGTTCTTAACACCCTGAACTCTGAAGAGCGCAAAATTATCACCGTGGAAGACCCGGTGGAGTATCAATTTCCGGGCATTGTGCAAATTCCGGTCAAATCCACAGAAGGCGGCAACGATGGCAAGTTTGGTGACAAACTGCGCGCTATTTTGCGGCTGGATCCAGACATTGTCATGGTGGGAGAAATCCGCGACAACGATACCGCCAAAACGGCCCTACAGGCGGCCATGACCGGCCACTTGGTGCTGGCTACATTCCACGCCTCGTCCGCCGCCGCGGCCCTGACTCGCTTGCAGGACGTAATTGGCCAAAACCCGCTGTTTGTGTCCGCTATTAGACTCATAATGGCCCAGCGTTTGGTGCGTCGGCTAGATGATTCCCTAAAGCAGCCGTATCAGCCATCGCAGGAAGAACTGCAGGTAATTCATAATGTGCTGTCTACCTTGCCGCCCGGCCAACAGCCGCAGATTGACTACAACCAGCTGACGCTTTATAAACCGGGTTCATCCCCGGAAAATCCGTACGGCTTTAAGGGCCAAATCGCCCTGCGCGAGCAGTTTATGATGACCGATGACCTCCGCCAACTGCTAGAGCGTCCGCAAGCTGTCCTGAGCTCTCAAGAAATAGAGGCCGCCGCCGTGCACAGTGGCATGCGCACAATGCTACAAGACGCTGTCTTGAAAGTGGTGGCCGGAGAGACCACTTTAGAAGAAATTTTCCGCGCAGTAGGCTAGTTATTTACGCAACATATCCTGGCGCTCGTATTGTCTATACGATAAGCGCGGCAATAGTCGGCACCAAACGCGAATCCGTAACTGGCGGCACAATCTGCTCCGCAGATGGCTCCGCCACCAAACTAGCAATGGCCTCAGCGGCAGCAATCTTGTGCTGATCTGTAATGGCGCGGACGCGGTTGTCTAGCGCGCCGCGGAAAATGCCAGGGAAGGCTAGAGCGTTGTTGACTTGGTTTGGGAAGTCGCTGCGGCCAGTTGCCACCACAGCGGCGCCAGCTGCCAGGGCTAGGTCAGGCATAATTTCTGGTACCGGGTTAGCCATGGCAAAAATGATGGGGTCCGCGGCCATAGTTTTAACCATCTCTGGCGTTAACAGGCCGGGTTGGGAGACACCCAAGAAAATGTCTGCATCTGCCAGGGCATCCACTAGGGAACCTGTTACACCGCGCGGGTTTGTAAACTCCAGTAAACGCTGCTTGCTGTCGTTTAAATCCGGACGTTGGGCAGAAATAATGCCCTTGCTGTCCACGGCAATAATTTCTATGCCTGGCGCGTACAGGTTAAGCAGTTTGGCTATGGCGTTGCCGGCGGCACCGGCGCCCACCAAAACAGCGCGGCAATCAGCTAGGGAGCGGCCGGTGATTTTGGCGGCGTTTATAAGGCCGGCCAGGCAGACTACGGCTGTGCCGTGTTGGTCATCGTGAAGACGGGGATTGGCAACATTTCTTTGAGTCTGTCTTCTACTTCAAAGCAGAGCGGTGCGGCGATATCTTCAAGGTTAATGCCGCCAAAACTGGGGGCCAAAGCGGCGCAAGTGGCCACGATTTCATCGGCTGTGTGGACATTTAAGACCAGGGGCACAGCATCGATATCTGCAAAATGTTTGAACAGCATGGCCTTACCTTCCATAACCGGCAAAGCGCCCTCTGGACCTATATTGCCCAGGCCTAAAACCGCCGAGCCGTCACTGATAATGGCTACGTTGTTGCCTGTCCAGGTGTAGTCTCGCATTAGCTCTGGCCGCTCCGCCAGCAGGCTAGACACGGCGCCCACGCCAGGTGTGTAGTAGGTACTGAGCTGGTCTTTGGTGTCTAGGCCGTCTTTGAGCTGCAGCCCCAGCTTGCCGCGCAGTGCTTTATGTTTTTCTAGGGAGAGTTTGGCGTAATCTGTCATAGCTATACTATACCAACGCTTGTCCAGCACGGGTAGTTATTATATTTTTGTTTTTATGTCCGAAGCACTATATACATCGCTGGGCCCAACAAAAGCAGAAATTGACCAGATTATTGCTGAAAGTAGGCAAGAATCGCTTGCTTTAACAGGCGGCAAAGAGGGTTATCCAGATATATCTATTCCTCCTAGCGCCCCAGAGAAAAGAAAATATAGTACGACTGTTTCTTTTTCTAGATTTAATATGCGTATCCCGCCAGGCGTTCATCTGCCATGTCAGAACAATGACCCGGAGGACTTTTATGAGGTTTCAGACAAAGCCGATCCACGAGATCCGAAAGTAAAATATCTGGCCAAAATTTGCAGTAGTTGTGTGTACATCAAGGAGTGTCTGAGCGAAGAACTAGACCTTAGCCCCTGGGAACAGCATGGCTTTAGGGCAGGGCTGACAGCTCAGCAGCGCGCAAGGATAATCCGCAAGAATAGAGCAAAAAAATAATCTTGCACATTTTGGGCGAGTTTGGTTCAATAGACAGCAATGACAACCATGATGTGCGCAATCGTCAAGATTCTAGGCCTTTCGGGGCTGCGCTTCAGCATGGTTGAAGCCACGATATAACATCGGGAAGCAGCAGTCCTAGCAAATCAAGAGCTTCAACCAAGAAGCTTATTTTTTATTTTAAGGAGATTACTATGGAAGATTTATATGGTGCGCATGCGTATGCGGAAGGATGGGGGGCACATCATCGTGAGGATTTTGTGCCAAAGACTGGCAGGGTAGTTGTGACTAAGTCAGATGTTGATGTGGAGTTTGTATCGCCCGTGCACGCAGTTCAGCAATCAATGGAGTTGCGTAGCTAGGGGAAATCATGAAAGAAACAGGGACAACTTTAGACGGCATACTATTGAGCAACCCCAGAGATCATCAGACAGAGCGCCTTGGAGTAGAAAAAGAAGCCAATGCGATTCTGGAAGCTTACGTAGGGTTTGCGTTGATGGTTCGCCAGGAAACACAAACTTCTGGTCGGAAGTGGGAGGTGGCAGAGGTTGCTGTCAGGGCTATGCGGCCGTATTTAGAAGACGACACCATTTTTAGGGGATTAGAATAAACACCCTTGCCACAGAGGTCATTTTAGGCTACAATAGCATGGATATGAGCGACACAATTAAGCAATTAAACGACAGTTTTAAGAAGTCGGCCGTTGTAGACGTCCGCAGTGGTGACACCGTTCGCGTGCACCAAAAAATTAAAGAAGGAAACAAAGAGCGCGTGCAGGTGTTCCAAGGTTTGGTTATCCGCACGGATCAAAAGGGTGGTCACATGAGCCGCATCACTGTCCGCCGTTTGTCTGGTGGTATTGGCGTAGAAAAGAGCTTCCTATTGCACAGCCCGCTGGTTATGCAAGTAGAAGTTACCAAGCGCTCCAAGGTGCGCCGTAACTACCTAAGCTACATGCGCGACCGCACCGGTAAGGCTGCCCGCATGACGGGCCTGGACTTTGATCGCCGCGCCGTAAACGACGTGCATGACGCCGCTGCAGAAGCAGAAGAAGCTAAACTTAAAGAAGCAACTGCCAAGGAGGCAGAAGCCAAGGCTGCCGCAGAGGCAGAAGAGCAGGCTAAGCTAGACGCCAAGGCCGCAGAAGTTGCAGCCCGCCACGACGCTGCCGCCTAAGTTTTTTAGTTTTTTGAATAAGTCCTGATCCATTGCGCGGTCAGGACTTTTTATAGTTCTGCAAGGAACGGCCAAAATCAAGAAGCCCATTGCACGGCCACGCTGTGTATCATAGAGGGCCCACGGCGTGGGCTTCTAGAAATCGGGCTCCAGACATGCAGTACAATAGAACTAATGATTGTTATGGGAATCGATGAGGTTGGCCGTGGGCCATGGGCTGGGCCGGTGGTGGCCGCAGCTGTTATCTTGCGCGACGCGATTCCTAGCCTCAGGGATTCCAAGCTGCTCACTGCCAAGCGTCGGCAACAATTGGCAGATGAAATCCTGGCCTACAGTTATGTAGGCGTAGGCTGGGTGCAGGCAGAAGAAATCGATCAGCTGGGCTTAACGGCAGCGGTGGGGCTGGCGATGCGCCGTGCGGTGGAGCAACTAAACCACACAGCGGACAAAATTATTATTGATGGCAACTACAACTTTTTGCCAGATATACCAGAGGTGGAAACGCTGATAAAAGCAGACCAAACTGTGCCGGCAGTTAGCGCTGCGAGCATCGTGGCCAAACAGGCGCGCGATAGCTACATGGCCAAGCTGGGCCAGCAGTATCCACAGTATGGTTTTGAAAAACATGTTGGTTACGGCACGGCGCAGCATGCTGCGGCGCTAAGGCAGCAGGGCCCGCTGCAAGGGGTGCATCGGTTTAGTTTTAAACCAGTGTATAGTAGTAAGTCATGACTACCACGGCCGCCGGGCAAAAAGCAGAACTGACCGCTGCCAATTATTTGGAGATGCGCGGCTATGCTATTTTGGAGCGTAACTATAGGCGGCCCAGATGTGAAATCGACATAGTGGCCCGCAAAAACGACGTTGTATATTTTGTGGAAGTTAAATACAGAAAATCGGATAGTCAAGGCGGCGGCCTAGAGGCCATAACTCAGACTAAGCTGCGACAAATGCAGTTTGCGGCAGAAACCTGGGTGGATGACTACAAATGGCGCGGCGATTATCAGCTGGCGGCTATAGAGGTGGGCGGCAAAGAGTTTGCGGTGCTCAGTTTTATTGAAAGTATTTTTTAACGGCCGCTAGATCGCGCTGGCGCCAAGCGGATTGCCACTGAATGGTCTCTATGCCTTGGTCTATGGTGCGGTTTATGGCCGGCGTGCGCTTGGGGTCAAAAAACGTCTTGTATTCATTTAGGAATTTGGCGTCTGACTGCACACGCGCCACATACATCGGCATTCTATGGAACGACAAATCATCGCCCAGATTATCTTTGAGCCACTGCCAGTTGTCTTGCACCCACTGCCAGGTTTTTGCGCGCGCGTAACGGTTCATGAAGCCGTACGCCACCCAGTACATGGCATCTTGCAGACGGACATCTGGGCTGATGATTTTCTCTAGCGCTTGGGTAATCTGTGCTGGCTTTTCAAAGCCGGTCAGGGCAGCGCTCAGCGTGACTCGTTCCTCGCTGTTGGTACTGTAGTTGTGCATTTGCCAGAGCTTATCAAACTCTTTTTGGCCGCCCAGGCGCGCGGCAGTGCCGTAGACGATGCCGCGGATGTCCGGGTGGATATCCTCCGGTTTTTGCATGTCGTTGAAGCGTTTTAGTGCTTCCTTGACGGTGGCGGGTTCATCGGCTGCCGCGGCCAGCGCCAAAATCGTTGGGCGCAGTAGTTTATCAAAATGGCTATCTGTAGCCGATTCGTTCCAGCCCAACCGCCGGAGCTGCCTGGCGGTGAGCTTTTGGACGTATGACTTCATGCTATCGCGAAGCGGTTCATCGTTCATGACCAGCCTAAGACTGGAAAGCGCGCCGCTGATGGTATCCCAAACTACCACATTGTCTTCTTGCGCATAGGATTCTAGGAGCTTGAGCGCATCCACGGTAGGGCTGTAGCCGGCTTTAGCGCTAGCAAAACTGTCTGCCAAAAGGCCAAGCCGATCTAGCTCCGACAGTTTGGCGACGTCTATAGTGGCTAGATGATTGGCGCCATAAACAACGCGGTTAAAAGCCGTGCGGCCACTATTAAGCACGGCGCCATCGGCCAGATCAAGCGGCTGACTAGCACTATTTAGTACCTGGCCCGCGCCCGCACTAGGCAAAAGCGGCACTGGCCAAACCGCGGTTTCTTTCTGAGCGGCAGGGTTTAGGTAAAAGCGTTCTTGGCTGACGGCTTTGTCTATGTAGCGAACCAGCGGATAACCGGGCTGGCTAATCCAGGTGTGCATAAACTGGCCCACTGGCTGGCCGCTGACTTGTTCCCAGGCGGCCCACAAATCATCTGCTGTGGTGTTGGCGTAGGCGTGTTTTGACAGATACAGCCGCAGGCCGTCCCGGAAGGCGTCTGCGCCAATCCAGCCGTGCAGCATGTGCAGCACGCTGGCGCCTTTTTCATAGCTGATGGCGTCAAAAATAGAGCGGATTTCATCCGGATGCTTTATGGGAACCTGGATTGGGTGGGTGTACTCCAGGGCGTCTAGGCCAAGGGCCAGGGACTGTTCATCGGCAATAAATTGGGTCCAGACTTGCCAGTCCGGGAAGAGGTGGTCTACAGCCAGGTAGGACATCCAGCTGGCAAAACTTTCATTGAGCCAGAGGTCGTTCCACCACTGCATGGTGACTAGGTTACCAAACCACTGGTGCGTTAGCTCGTGCGCGACGACGTTGGCCACATATTGCTTCATGGATAGACTGGTGTTGGCGGGGTCGACGAGTAGGGCTTGTTCGCGGAAGGTAATCAGGCCCCAGTTTTCCATGGCGCCGCTGGCAAAATCGGGCAGGGCTACAAAGTCGCACTTGGACAGCGGGTAGTCTATGGCAAAATAGTCGTTATAAAAATCTAGGCATTTGACGGCGGTTTCCAGCGCAAACTGCGTGTGCGGTGTATTGGCCGGCGTGGCGTAAGAACGGACCAGTGTGCCGTTTTTGGTTTTACTTTCCAGATAGTCCATGTTGCCAAAGGCAAATGCTAGCAAGTAGGTGGACATTTTAGGAGTGGGCACAAAGCTTGTTACGACTTGGCCATCTTTGCTAGATTGTTCTTTTACTGGCGTGTTGCCTAGGATTGCTTTGTGTTGGCCTGTCTTAAGCGTTAGATTAAAGACGGCTTTGGCGGCAGGTTCATCAATGCAGGGGAAAGCCTCACGCGCGTGGTGGCTCTCAAATTGGGTGGCAATGAGTTTTTGCTCCTGGCCTTTGGCGTCTTTAAAGAAGCAGGGGTAAATGCCTTCCATGTTGCGGGTAATGCTGCCCTCAAAGTCTACCTTTACCGTGTAGTTGCCGGGGTAGAGTAGCTGGTCCGTGTGTAGGCGAACTTCATCGTATGATTTTTGTAGGTTGATGCGGCTGATTTCTATGGTTTGGTCGCCAGTTTTGTCGTGCTTAATAATTTGGGCACTTTGGATTTTGAGGCCTTTTGCGTGTAGTGTAATGCGCTTGGATGGGCGACCGATTTTGCGGCCAAGAATAATCACCTGTCCGCTAAAGGCCAGCGCAGAATCTTTTATATCAAGAGAAAGATCATATGTTTGTGGCTGGAAAGTAAAATACAGTTGTTTGACGGCTTGAGACATAGTGTACTTATTGTAGCATCCTGCCGCCCAGCTCTAAGGTCACCATACCCAATTTATAAAGGATGTAGTACTATTAAGCATAAGAATAAAGACCATGAGCAAGACTTCAGAAACTAACCTGATGCGCAACTTTGAGCTGCCACATGTTATTGCATGGACTCTTGTGGGCCTCCTGACAATGGTGCCGGTATTCTTGACGTTGCTTCAGTCCGTTCCAAACGGCGCTGCTGGCATTGCCGGTATAAACAAAGAAATCAGTCAACTTTCCGGGTTAGTCGGCACAGTCTTATATGCAATAAGTCTAGTCCTGTCCACACGGCTGCGCTTTTTAGAGCCGATGTTTGGCGGCTTGAGCCGAGTCTATATCGCCCACCATATCGTGGGGGCGCTGGCCTTCATAGGGCTCATGGTTCACCCACTTTTTGTGGCACTTGCACTGATACCAGAAGGTATGCGCTCTGCGGCTCTCTCCCTTATACCTAACGGGTTACTTCCATTAAGCGCATTGTTTAATACTCACAACCTGGTGCACGAGGCGGTTCTTGAGCAGTGGGCCATAACCTTTGGCATTATTGGTTTCTGGGGTATGGTGGTGATGCTCATGGTCACGTTATTTGTGAAGCTGCCCTACCAGCTGTGGCTGTTCATTCATAAATTCCTGGGAGTGGCTTTCTTAATATCTGGGCTCCATATATTTTTTATCTACAGCGACACATCGGAAATAAAAATTCTACGGTACTACATGCTGGCGATGGTTATTTTGGGTCTTATGGCATATACATACAAAACTCTCCTGGGCTCATTTGTACTGCGCCGTTATAGGTATTCTGTAGAAAGTTCAGAAATGGTCGCTGACGACATAATAAAAGTTACCCTGCGGCCGCACAATCAGCGGGTTACGTATACACCGGGCCAGTTTGTATACATGCGTCTTCTTGACCTGAATGGTGAGCCAATGGACGGCTGGCACCCATTCTCTATTAGCTCTAGTTCCAATGATCCATACCTAGAGCTATGTATAAAGAGCCTAGGTGATTTTACAAAGCGATTACTCAACCTGGGACCAGGCATGGAGGTTGAAATAGAGGGCGCTTATGGACGATTCTCTTTTGTTAACTACAAGTGCCGCGATCAGGTGTGGATAGCTGGCGGCATTGGGATTACGCCGTTTCTCTCTATGCTCAAGGATTTGCCCGATCAAGGCTACAGGGTGTATCTTTTTTACTGCGTGTCTACGGCCAGTGAATTTGTAAGCACTGAGGTGCTTAATATGTTAGCACTGCAGAAACAAAATTCTTTGCGCATCATTCCGTACGCATCTGACCAACAGGGAAAACACTTAACAGCTGATGATATTGAGGCAATAAGCGGTGCATTTGACGGTAAAGACTTTTATTTGTGTGGCCCAGGGCCGATGATGCAATCATTTACATCTCAGCTGAAGGTAAAGGGTGTGGCTAAATCTAGAATCCATAGCGAGGAGTTTGAGCTCTTATGAAACTAAAAGTTGCTACTGCTATCGTGTCAGTGGTGGTTTTTGTGGGAATGGCACTCATTGTAATAATGGGTATCTTTGTGCGTAAGCCGGTAACGCAAACTCAAGCAGCAACGCCTGATGGTCAGGTAGCAATTTCTATATCCCCAAATAAGACCTATAAAAACGGCTATGCAACAATAAGCTGGGCAGCATCTGAAAAAACCATATCATGCGAGGCTGGAGGAGAATGGAGTGGAGCAAAAACAGTCAGCGGCCAAGAGAGCACCGGCAGATTGACATCGGCGGGCAACAAGGAATACAATATTACTTGTAAAAGCTCAAACGGACAATACAAGGCGTCTGCATCTTTAACCGTTACAGAATAAACATGAATTTAAAACAAAGCACAATATCTTTCAAAATTGCCAGCGGCTTAATTGTTCTGTGCGCCCTTGTGACGCTTGGGGCGAGTGTTTTTAATATACTGCCCGCACCAAAGCCAAGTGCAAGTCAGAGCCAATTGACTTATGGTAGCCTGCAGCAAAGTGGCGGCATGATTCAAAGTGGCATGACAGGCAAGGACTCTCCGGAGGTCACAATAGCGGTGCAGGATGTCGTCTTATCGCAGGGGGCAAGAGCAGTCATAAAATGGAAAGCAACCAACAATCCCAAGACATGCACCGCCTCAGACGATTGGTCTGGTAATCAAAAAACAAGTGGAACAGCTGAATCAGAGCCATTATTAGCCCCAGGAGAGTATTTATTTACGATTACCTGCAAAACCGATAAGGGCACTGGCTATGCCGTGGCCCGAGCTATCGTTATTGGTCAGGATGCTGGGACCGGAGACCCTCAGCGTCGCCCCCACGTAACACTGTCTGCCCCAGCAGGTACAATTCAAGTTGGGTCTTCACCAAAACTGACGTGGTCGACTACAAATTCTCCATATGTTTGTATTGCGTCAGGAGATTGGACGGGCGTAAAAAATGAAAGTGGGCAGCAGGGTTTGGCGTCTATAATGACCGAGGGCTCAAAGACATATGCCATGACCTGCCTAAATACGAGCGGTATGGAAACAGTAAGCGTTAAAATTGATGTTGTCTCTAAAGCTGTCGCGACAGCTGCTCCAGCCACGGCAACAGCATCGACTGCTACGGTCTATAGGCCGCCGACCACAACAGCTCCTCCAGCCACCCCCACAGCAACACCTGCGCCTGTAGTTTCAATCAGTGTTTCCCCGGTCAATATTGTGGCAGGGAATTCAGCAACAATAAGCTGGTCGGTTGCAAACGGACCGGCGACTTGTACGGCATCAGGAAGATGGACCGGCAGTAAAGCATTAAGCGGCTCTCAGTCAACTGGGGTGATTGCTGCCAGTGGCGTATATGATTATGTTTTGCTGTGCTCTAACGCTAGAGGACAAAGCAGCTCCGGTACGGCAAGGCTGAGCGTGAGCGCACCTGCACCTGTCGTGGTGTACTGCGGTGGTAAAACTCCTTGCTACGGGCGGTCTGATTTAGCAGCACATGCTTCGCCATCGAGCTGTTGGGGATGGAACGGCGACTGGGTAATAGATATTACTCGCTACCAACCCAGCCACCCTGTCGTAAGGAGCGCGTCTTCTACGTCCAACTTGGCAAACAGTAGCGCTACCTGCAACCACAACATCACTGCCATCTTGGCTGGGTCGGCAGCCATACCTGGGTACGCCAAGTCTTCAGGCTCCACAACGCATGGGCATGCAGCAGTAACGATTAACAATGGCGCAACTAGTCAGCTGGCTGCGTTTAGGGTAGGATTCTATGACCCAAACAAGCCGTAGAAAATCGCCCAAGACGATTCGCTCTAAGTCGATACATTATCGCTGCGCAGCACTCTTCTGTGTGCTTGGTGCGGCAATCTTAGCCTTGGGCGCAGCTACTGCCTATCATTTTGCTGCCAGGCCTGTTTTGCGAGTCACCTCAATGCAAACAGGCAAAAATGGCGTCCTGACTTCTAAGGTAGAAAGTGTTGGCACTATAACCGCACCCGATCCGGCGTTTGCTATTAGTCCCCAGGAAAGCATGCTAGTCATGAAATTAACAGTCACCAATACTTCCAATCAGAAGCAACATTTTATTCCAGTCACTCAGTTGTATGTAAGGTCTGCGGACGGTGATTACAGCGCACTTCATCCTAGCATGCATGTGCAGCATCCGCTGCCGGCAACTGACTTAAAGCCAGGCCAGTCAACAAGTGGGGAAATCACATTTGCGATTCCAAAGAATCTTGCGACGCCGCTTCTCTATGTTGATACTGGCTGGAATAATGCTCCGCCGATAATTATTGATGTCTTTCACTAGGCTGGCTTGCCGACCGTATCATAAGCATGTATAATGCTAGGTAACGTCCGGCCACAGGGTCGGATTTTTTCATGAAATAAAGGAGTTAAAATGGACTTTGACGTCAAACAATTAGTAACCGCCATTAAGGCAATCGCAGAAGAGAAAAACCTGCCAGAAGCAACCGTGCAAGAAGCGGTAGAGCAGGCCCTAGCCGCCGCTTTCCGCCGTGACTACGGGGACCGCGAGCAAGAAGTGCGCGTTACCATGAACCTGGGCAGCGGAGATGTTGATGCCTACGTTACTAAAGAAATCGTGGACAACGTAGAAGATGAATTTACCCAAATTGCCCTAAAAGATGCGCAGGCTATGCGCAAAAACGCCGCTGTTGGTGAGACGATTGAAATTCACCAAGAAGTCAAAACCTTTGGCCGCGTGGCCGCTCAGACTGCCAAGCAAGTCGTGCTGCAACGCCTGCGTGAGGCAGAGCGCGAGATTGTCATGGAAGAGTATGAGGACAAAATCGGCACCGTTATTAACGCCACCGTGCAGCGCCCAGAAGGTAACATTGTGCGGATTGACCTTGGCAAGGCCCAGGGCATCATGCCGCGTTCAGAGCAAATCCAGGGCGAGCGCTACTACCCCGGCCAGCGCCTGAAAGTGTACCTAAAAGATGTAGAGCGCGGCTTCCGCGGCCCACAACTCATCCTCAGCAGAGGCAACCGCGAGTTTGTAGAGTGGCTATTCCGCGGCGAGGTCCCAGAAATGGAATCCGGCGCCGTAGAAATCAAAGGCCTGGCCCGCGAAGCCGGCGTCCGTTCTAAGATTGCCGTCTGGTCCAACGTCCCTGGCGTTGACCCCGTAGGTACCTTTGTGGGCGGTCACGGCACCCGCGTCAACGCAGTTATGTCAGAGATTGGCGAGCAAGAGAAAATCGACATCATTGTCTTTAGCGACAACCCGGTTGAGTACATCATGAACGCCCTAAGCCCAACCAAAGTTACGTCTGTTAAAATCGATGAAAACGCCAAGCGCGCCCATGTGGCGGTGCCAGAAGACCAGCTGTCTATTGCCATTGGTAAGGGTGGCCAAAACGTGCGCCTAGCATCTAAATTAACCGGCTACGAACTTGATATTGAGTCCGATGGCGGCGCTAGTGCGGCCGCTTCAGATGCTCCTGCTGCTCCTGTTGCCGCTGAGACTCCAGCCGCTCCCGCAGCTGCAGCGCCCAAGAAGCCAGGCAAAATCAAGAAGAAGTCTGAGCTTGAGTCTAGTTTGCTTGAGGCTATTGAAGAGCACGGAGAGTAAGGCTGCCGGCAGTTTGTGCTGTCGCATGTCCTGAGACATTGTGAGCTTGTGCGGTTTATGTGCAATTTTTGCGCAAAAACCGCATATATTGCAAAATTGGTAAACAGTCACTGGCAAGTCTGCTTATGAATGCGCCTTCTGAGTATCAGCTCATGGAGCTACTCAAATTTAAGCAGGTGCATTCCAAGGCTAGGCACCTAAGACGCGCCAAAATGCAAAGAAACGAGGAATGCGAGGCGTATCTTGAAGAAGCGGCCATCAATACATGCGACCCTGAAACCGTTGTTAATGAACTGGACTCAATAAAAGAAATCCAAGACCCCTACTAAAAATGTGCGCTTCATGCACATAAAACACACATAAATCACACCCATGACATGTGTATCAAACCAGCCTAAAAATGATAAATTAGCACTCAGGCTTGACGAGTGCTAATTAACTCGCTAAACTAGTTTGCATGGAACCATCATCCCCAGAATTTCAAGAGTTTTTGAATCACCTGACTATTAATGCGCTCGGCAGCTTGAAGCAGGCAGACGGCATATCGCGCGTCTTTAATAGTGCCTATGTGGGCACAGAGCATTTGTTGCTGGGCATGATGGCCGTGCCGGAATCGACTGCCGCTAAACTGCTTAGGGACAACAAAGTTACCATGGAGCGTGCGCAGCTGGCGCTGGGTATGAACCCGGCTACTCTTGTGGTGTCTATGGGCGCTAAAGGTTTGTCGGAAACAGCCAAGCTTACCTTAAGAATGGCCTATGACTTAGCGCAGGAATATGGTCAGCAGTACACTGGTACGGAGCACGTTTTGCACAGCATTCTGGGGCAGAAAAACGCCCGCGCCACCGTCCTACTAAGGGACATGGAAGTAGACATGAACAAGCTGCACGCAGAACTGGATGCGCTGCTAGATGAAAAAGCATACACCGGTGGTGATCCGGTTGCAGCTGGCGGCTCTAAGAAAAAGAATCACAAAACAGCCCTAGATTTTTTTGGCACGGACTTAACCCAAGAAGCTCGGCAAGGTAAGCTAGACCCCGTGGTGGGCCGCGAAAACCAGATTAAGCGCGTTATTACTATTTTGAATCGTCGGACCAAAAATAATCCGGTGCTGATTGGCGAGCCTGGCGTGGGCAAGACCGCCATTGTAGAGGGCTTGGCGCAAAGAATTGTGGCAGAGGATGTGCCTGACAGCCTCCTGGACAAGCGCATTATTATGCTGGACCTAGCTGGCATGGTGGCCGGCACCAAGTACCGCGGCGAGTTTGAAGAACGCCTTAAAAAAGTCATGGCAGAGCTGGAAAATGACAAAAAAACCATTGTCTTTATAGATGAGCTGCATCTTATTGTGGGCGCGGGCAGCGCAGAAGGCTCCATGGACGCCGGTAATATTCTTAAACCGGCCTTGGCGCGCGGCAAAATGCAGCTGATTGGCGCCACCACCACTAACGAGTACACCAAGCACATAGAAAAAGACGCGGCGTTGGAGCGTCGGTTCCAGCCCGTGCAGGTGCCAGAAACCAATCTAGCGGAAACGCTGGCCATCTTAAAGGGCCTACGCAAACACTATGAAGATTTCCATAACGTTGCTATTAGTGATTTAGTCCTAGAAGACACGGTGCAGTTAGCACATCGGTATGTGCAGGACCGCTACATGCCAGATAAAGCAATCGATTTATTAGATGAGGCCGCTGCCCAGCTGCGCGTCCTAAAAGCCAAGACCAGCCCAGAAATGCGCTCCTTACAAAAAGAACAACGCCTGGTGGATGAGCGTATGAACGAGGCCGTCAACGCAGAAAACTACGAAGAAGCCGCTAAGCACAAACAGCGCTTAGAGCAAATTAAGGAGCAGTTGTCTGAACTGTCTAAGAACGGTCCGGGCACAGAGCGCTTAACACTGACCGGCGAAGATTTGGCGGATGTTGTGGCACGCATGACCGGTGTGCCGGTTAAGAAGGTGATTCGGTCGGAGGCATCGTACTTGCTTAAATTAGAGAAAACATTGGGCAAATACGTTATTGGCCAGCACGAGGCAGTGGAGGCCGTGTCTAAGGCAATCCGCAGAAACCGCAGCGGCGTGTCGTCAGAAAAACGGCCAATTGGCTCGTTTATTTTCTTGGGCCCAACCGGCGTGGGCAAGACAGAACTAGCCCGCGTTTTGGCGCGCGAGTTCTTTGGCTCAGAAAATGCGTTGGTAAAAATTGACATGTCGGAATTTGACCAAGCGCATAACGTGTCACGTCTAGTTGGCGCACCGGCGGGCTACGTTGGCTACGACGATGGCGGCCAGCTCACGGACAAAATCCGCCGCCAGCCCTACAGCCTGGTGCTGTTTGATGAAATAGAAAAAGCCCACCCAGACGTCTTTAACATGCTGCTGCAAATGCTAGAAGATGGCTACCTAACAGATGCCAAGGGTCGCCGCGTGGACTTTACCAACACCATTGTCATCATGACTAGCAACATCGGCGCAGAGCAGCTGCAAAAAGAGGCCAGCTTTGGCTTTAGCGCTCGCCGCGTTTCTGACCTAGAGGCCCTGGATGAACTGCACGAGGTCAACGAGCACCGCGTTCGCGACGAGCTTAAGAAACAGCTCAAGCCGGAACTCCTGAACCGCATAGACAAAGTCATTGTTTTCCGCGCCCTGACCAAGACCGATATCTACCGCATCATTGATTTGCAGGTAGATGACTTGCGCGCTCGATTGCAGAAAAAGGGGATTGGCATAGAGCTCAAGCCCGCCGCCAAGGCGTATCTGCTAGAGCATGGCTACGATGCGCATAACGGCGTGCGGCCCTTACGGCGCCTCATTCAAGATACGCTAGAAGACCAAGTCGCGCTCAATCTGTTGGCCGATAAATACGACCGCGGCGACATTGTCCAAGTGGCCGCCAAAAAGGGCGAGTTGGCTTACAGCGTTGCCACGGAGGCCTAGCCGCGCTACCATAAAGCTATGCGCGTTTTCCGAATTGCTTTGCTTACGGCCTTGATTTTTGGTGTTGGTTACACGCTGACAAACCGGTGGTTTTTGTATGATCAGTGGCGGCTTTTTAACTATCAACCTTCAACGGTCATAGCCCAACTAGCCACAGAGGCGCAGCTGACTGACTCGTCGCGTAAGGTGTTTTACGTCAATCATCCGCAGGTGAGCGATAAAGCCGATTTTGCCAAAAAATGCCCGATTGGCTCAGAAAAAACCGCCATTTTGGGGTGTTACCATGGCAACCAGCGGTCAATTTTTGTGCTGAATGTGGATACGCCGGAGCTGCAAGGCATAGAGCAGGTCACGGCCGCGCACGAGCTGTTGCACGCGGAGTATGATCGTCTGCCTGGCAAGCAGCGAGCGACTATAGATAAGCAGCTACAAGCCGTTTACGACAATCTGCAAAACCAAGACGTCAAAGACACGGTAGATGCGTATCGCAAGTCTGAGCCGGACGCCCTCCTGAACGAAATGCACTCCATTTTTGCCACGCAGCTGCCCGTTTTGCCGCCGGCGTTAGAGACCTATTATAAGCAGTATTTTAAAGATCGACAGGCGGTGGTGGCCGCTTATGCTAAGTACAACAATGCCTTTGTATCACGTCAGAACCAGGTTAAGGAGGCCGATGCCCAACTGGCCGCCTGGAAAGCAGAAATGGACCAACTAGAGGCTAGTTTAAAGCAGCAACAGGGCGTGATTGCCCAGCGCCGCGCCAACTTGCAAATGCTGCGCGGCAGCAACGTGGCCGCCTACAATGCCCAGGTAGACAGCTTTAATTACCTGATCGACAACTACAACAACGGTGTGGCGCGCTTTAAGCAGCTGGTCAACCAATATAATGACCTGGTGGCCACCCGTAACTCTGTTGCGCTGGAAGAACAGGCCCTGGTCAAGGCGATTTCTAGCAGCAGCGTGCCGGCGGCGCAGTAGCAACCACAGTCAAAATATGATTTAATTTATGACAATGACCAATATTGAAGCAATTATAGCCGATGCCGACGGCACCCTGGTAGACACCTTGGCCTTGATTAGGCATGGTCAGCACGAAACAGTCACTAGCTACCTGACGCAGTATGGCCTGCCCCCGGAGCAGCTGCCAGATTATGATCAATTTGAAACATCTCTTCATGTGGTGATGGGCGGCAGCGCGCGCTCCACGCTGGAAGCGGTGGTCAAGCATTTTTACGCCGACCAGCCGGCGTTAGTGGGGGAGGTAAATTACGATGCACTGCACGACATGCTCAACCCCGTCCAGGACCGCATCGCGCCCGAGTACGTTACGGCTTACGCCGGCCTCAGCGACTACTTGCAATTTGTGGGTAGCAGCGGCCTAAAGCTCGCCGTGAGCACTAGCGGTTCGCCGCATCATGTGGTTCGGAATTTTGGCATTGCCTTGCCAGAACTTGGCCTAACAGATTTATACAAAGACACAACCGCCAGTGATACGGCCAAGCTGCAGCAGTTTATTGATCGCACTAAAAAATACTTTCACTTAGCAGATTTTGTAGTCGTAACCTGCGATGATGTTACCGCCCATAAACCGGATCCCGAGCCTTTCATTGCGGCCATGGACAGATTGGCAGTCAGTCCAAATAACTCCCTGATTTTGGGTGACCACAGCGTTGATATGCGCGCTGGCCGAGCCGCCACGGCCGCGGAAATTGTGGGCATAACGCACGGCTTTGACGATAAGCAAACGCTCCTGGCGGCCGGTGCCACGCGCATCGTGGATTCTTTGCCCGAGCTTGTCGCTTGGCTCCAGCGGGGCTAAACTTGTAGTATGAACATTATCCTTGCCAGCCAATCGCCCCGCCGCCAGGAATTGCTCGCCAAAATGGGCCTAGAATTTGAAGTTCGTCCAAGTGATTTTGATGAACGGCTGGATGATTCGCGATCGCCGCAGGAAGTTGCTACTGCTCTAGCACTCGGCAAAGCAGCGGCCGTGGCCGCCCAGTTCCCGGATGCTTTGGTGATTGGCGCGGACACCATCGTGACCATTAACGGCCAACAGCTTGGCAAGCCCAGCTCGCTAGCAGAAGCCACGGTCATGCTGCGGCAGCTGGCCGGTCATGCGCATGATGTTACCACCGGTATTGCGCTGGTGTGCCTGAGCAAGGATATACAGATATCCGACTCAGATACCACGCAAGTCATTTTTAAGCCGCGCAACGATGAAGCCATTGATAAGTATGTTGTCACCGGCGACCCGCTCGATAAGGCCGGCGCCTACGGCATCCAGAGTGGCGCCTCGCCGCTGATCGATCATATCGTGGGTAATTACGAGACGGTTATTGGTTTGCCCACGAAATTGTTAGCCCAACATCTGGCTGAATTTGGCGTTTAGGTTGAAGTGCCGCAAATGTTTTGCCCTGTGCCGCAGCAAAACACATAAATGGTATAATTATTATTGAATGTTCGGCAGTGCTGTAACGCACAGGTTCGGAACCTTCTTTTTTGTTGGCGTGCTACACTGGTTATAGTAAGGGGAAGAAGGGATTTTTGGTATGGCAAAAAAATCAGTTCGATTTGTTTGCACGGCTTGTGGCCAGCCCAGCAGTACGTGGGCGGGTCGGTGCCCCAACTGCGGCGAGTGGAACACTCTAGAGGAGCAGTTAACTCCTACAGCCCTAGCGGCCGCGGCGGACAAAGGTTCTGTTTTAAAACCGCAGCCAGTAGCCACCGTGGCCAAACAGGCAGAGGCCCGCATGCCCTCTGGTATTCAAGAGGTGGACGATGTCTTGGGCGGCGGCTTGGTGCCGGGGTCGGTCACGCTCCTGGCTGGTCAGCCGGGAATCGGCAAGTCAACACTGCTGATGCAAACCGCGGCGGCTTTGGCGGGCAAGACCAAGGTGCTGTATGTCAGTGGGGAGGAATCGGCCCACCAGGTGGCGGCCCGGGCGGCTCGGCTGGGTGCATCTAAAGCGGATTTGCAGCTGGTTACGTCTAATAGCGCGGACGATATTGCGGCCACTATTGCCGGCGGCAGCTACCAAGTGGTAATTGTGGACTCCATTCAGACGGTGGCGGCATCGGCTGTGGCTTCTAGCGCGGGCAGCGTGGCGCAGATTACCAACAGTACACAGCTGCTCACCCTAGCGGCCAAAAATAGCGGTACGGCTGTGATTTTAGTGGGTCACGTAACAAAAGAAGGTAGCATTGCCGGACCCAAAGTGCTGGAGCACGTGGTTGACACGGTGCTGCAGCTAGAGGGCGACCGCTACGGGGGCTTTAAGGTGCTGCGCGCCATAAAAAACCGATTTGGCTCCACCAACGAGGCCGGTATTTTTGAAATGGTCAACGAGGGGCTGCGGCCAGTTAGCAACCCATCTGCCGCGCTGTTAGAAGAGCGGCAGATCACTGATGGCAGCGTAGTCCTAGCCACGCTGGAAGGCACCCGCCCACTTCTGGTAGAAGTGCAAGCGTTGGTCAATAAAACATCATATGGCTACCCCAAACGGGCGGCCAGCGGGCTGGATTTGAATCGACTCAATTTGCTAGTTGCTATGCTGGAGCGTCGCACCAAACTCAAACTGGCGGAGTACGATATTTACGTCAACATTGTGGGCGGGCTCAAGATTACGGAGCCGGCGGCAGACTTAGCAGTTTGCCTGGCAATTGGCTCTGCCGCCAAAGGCTTGCAGCTCAAGACCAACGCGGTGGTGTTTGGAGAGGTGGGCCTGTCTGGAGAGGTCCGGCATGTGCCGCACATAGACAAGCGCGTGACAGAGGCCAGCAAGCTAGGTTTTGACGGCGCCATTGGTCCGCGTAGCGGCAAACCAGACAAGTTTTTGCACCCGGTGCGCGATGTGCGGGATGCGCTTAATCAGTTTTTAGAGAAATAAGCGCAGAGTCTTTATAGGCTTTGCCGCGGCGTAGCAGTAAGTGGCCGTTCATGAAATCCGCATCATTAAAAGTGTCCCGCCCGGTGACTTTGGTACCGTTAATGCTAATAGAGCCGCCATCCAGCAGGCGACGAGCCTCTGTTTTAGAGCTGGCAAGACCGGAATCTGTCAGGGCATCAATAATTGAGCCGTTAGATACCGCGTCCGGTAGCTGCTGGGCAATCTCTGCCAGGGCTTCTGGTGAGGCTTGGCCAATGGGCTGTTCGCCCGTTAAGAAACTGGTGACTTCCTGGGCAAACTGCACGGCGGCTGGGCCATGAATCAGAGTAGTGACTTCTGCGGCTAGTCGTTTTTGACCCAGGCGCAGGCGTGGGTCTTGGGCGTGCTCTGCCAAGAGCGCCTCTATCTCCTGGCGCGGGAGTTCCGTGTAAATTTTTAGGTAGTTTTCTAGGCCGGCATCGTCCAGGCTAATCCAGAATTGGTAGAAAGCGGTCGGCGATGTCTTGGTAGCATCTAGCCAAACGGCGCCCGCTTCTGATTTACCAAATTTAACACCGGTGGATTTGTTGACTATCAGCGGAATGGTCAGGATATTTGCTTCTACGCCGCGCATGCGCCGCAGCAGCTCTACGCCGGCAATGGAGTTGCCCCATTGGTCGGAGCCAGCCACCTGGAGCGTGACGCCGTAGGTGTCGTACAGATGTACAAAATCGTAGCCCTGGATTAGCGCGTAGCTAAACTCTGCGTAGCTAATGCCCGTGGAGTCTAGACGGGACTGCACAAAGTCGCGGCCCAGCATTTGGCGCATAGGCACATGCTTGCCTACATCGCGCAGGAAATCTAAGTAATTCATGTCTTTGAACCAGTCGTAATTATCCACGGTTTCAAACGGCAAGTCTTCTAAAATGGTTTTGTACTGCGCGCTGACTGCGGCTTTGTTGCGAGCGATATCTTCTAGCGTTAACAAATCGCGCTCTTGTTTCTTGCCGTCTGGGTCACCAATCATGCCGGTAGCGCCGCCAACTAACATGACGGTTTTGTGGCCGCGCTTGGCCAGGGTTTTGACCAGCATCATGATGGCCAAGTTGCCTACAGTCATGCTGTCTGCAGAGGGATCAACGCCTAAGTAGAAGGTTAGGGGTTTGCCGTCTAAAACAGATAGGTCCTGGAAGGTGGTTTGATTGACGTAGCCGCGCCACTGGAGTTCATCGGATAAATTCATACTTGTTAGTATATAGATTATAGAAGTTAAATTCTAGAATCTTTCTAGGCATAATCAATATAGCCGCCCGGCGGCAGGGTTTGCTATAATACTCGTATCTTTATGATTATCCAGGAAGAGGTGTAACCAAATGGCAAACTTTAGGGGTAAAAATCGTCCTCGTAAGGGCAGTAGTGTCACGACAAGTAAGGGCGTGCAGCTTAACCGCAGTCTAACGGACCGCCGCAAAGCGTCTAAACAGAGCCGGGCTGCTGCTCGGGCAGAATATTTAAGCACGCTCCCTAAAGAGCGCATTAAGCGTATTTTGTACCGATTGCACCCCAAGCGAGTAGCCAAGTTCTGGTTTAGCAGAGAGGGCGGCCTTATGGCCCTGAAGCTCATTGGCATTGGCATCATAGTCTGCTTCTTCTTGGTCATTGGCCTGTTTGCATACTTCCGTAAAGATTTGCCTAAAATCCGCGATATTTCCGGCGATAAAGTCGGCGGCAGCATTAGTTATTACGACCGATCCGGCCAGACACTACTCTGGCAAGACTACAGCGCCATTAAGCGCACGCCGGTGCCCGGTGATCAGATATCGCCATACCTGCGCGCCGCCACAGTGGCCATTGAAGACAAAGATTTCTACTCTGAAGGAGCTTTTAACGTTCGTGGAATTATGCGTGCTGCGTTTAACAACATTACTGGCGCTGGTGGCGGCAACTTACAGGGTGGCTCTACCTTAACGCAGCAGCTTGTAAAGCTTAATAATCAGTGGACAGCGGATCGCACAATCACCCGGAAGGTTAAAGAGTTAATCTTAGCCGTAGAGCTAGAAAAAGAGTATTCTAAGTCCGATATCTTGACGGGTTACCTAAATATTACTCCGTACGGCGGCATTCAATATGGCGCAGAAGCTGCTGCTCAGGATTATTTTCATATTGCAGCTAAAGACCTAAGCTTAGCGCAAGCCACCATGCTGGCAGCCATCCCACAGGCCCCTAGCTATTACTCTCCTTATGGCAGTACGCAGTGGAACCCATCGGCAGGTAACACCTTTAACAGAGATGCCTTAATTGGCCGACAACACTACATCCTCGATCAAATGGTTAAGCAGTACATTAAGTTGCCGCTGGACGGGCCCGGTAAGCCAGAGCGTGCACTAACCCAAAAAGAAGCCGATGCCGCCAAGCAAGTTGATGTTCTAGCGCAAGTGCAGCAAATGCCAACCACTAAGTACAAGGACATCAAAGCACCATATTTTGTTCTGTCTGCCAAGCACGAGCTAGAGCAGAAGTACGGCGCAGAGACTGTCAAACGAGGCGGCTGGAAAGTGGTTACAACAGTAGACATGAAGCTCCAAGAGCTCGCAGAGAGCGTGGTAGCAAAAAATCTTTGGAACGTTAAACGGTACGGCGGTGATTCTGAGGCAGTAGTCGCCCAAGACATTAAGACCGGACAGATGGTAGCGGTAGTGGGCGGCGCAGACTTCTCTAACGAAGAGTATGGCAAGATTAACTTTGCGCAAACCAATATTTCGCCTGGGTCTAGCTTTAAGCCGTATGACTACGCAACCATGATTCAAAATCGGACAGATGCAGGTGCGGGCTCAATTTTGTACGATGTTCAACAGCCTCTGCCGGGCTATCCTTGTACCAACAAAACACGGCCAGACTACACAAGTGCCACTGGCGGATTTTGTCTGTGGGACTATGACTTCAAATACCCCGGCGCCGTCACACTCCGCTATGGCTTAGCTGGCTCACGTAACGTGCCTGCCGTAAAAGCGATGCTTTCCGCTTTGCCAAATGACAAGAGCGATGGTCATGTTGATTCAATTAACAAAACCATAGGGACCGCCAACGCCATGATGAACAACAGCGGGGCGTATCGCTGCTACAAGAGTGGTGTTGAAGATGTCATGAATGCAACCAAGGCCGATGAGACGCAGTGCTATGCTGCTTCTGCCATTGGAGATGGTGCTTACTTACACTTAGACGACCATGTTAACGGCCTGGCCACGCTGGCCCGCGGCGGCAACGCCATTCCTAAGACCTACATCTTGGAAATTATTGATTCTTCCAGCAAACCAATCTACAAATGGACGCAGCCAAAAGGCAAGCAGGTCATCCATCAGGACACTGCTTTCATCGTAAACAGTATGTTAAGTGACCCCAAGGCAACGTATCTGCCCTCTGGCTACAAGTTCCAAAACTATAATGGCTGGAGCATATCAGTTAAGACTGGTACCACTAACAATAACTTTGATGGGCTTATGACCGCCTGGTCCACTCGCTATGCGGTGGCTTCCTGGGTTGGGTACCATACCCGTAACAAGGCCATGAACAGCGGGGGAATGGAGTACATGACAACCCCACTCACGCGCAATTTCATGCAGGGTGCGTTAGATAATTTAGGAGTCAAGGGAGAAACTTGGACTAAGCCAGCTACCGTTAAGACGCTACCTGCCTATGTGCAGCGTACTCACGTGGGTGTTGGTTCTGTTGAGCCAGGCCCCACTACTGACTACTTCCCATCCTGGTACACTGGCCGGGCGGGAGCTAGCACAAATACTAGCCAAGTAATCGATAAAGTCTCTGGCGGTATTGCCACTAGCTGTACCCCTGATAGCGCCAAGCAAACAGTGGGCGGCGCAAACGCCAACTCATTCTCTGCTGATATTTTCTACCCAATTGGGCAAGCTAGCGGCAGCACTGCAACGGCAACAAACAACCCAGACAACGTCCACAATTGTAGTGACGCTAAGCCGTCGCTGACCCTAACCGCTCCTGGGTCCTGTGATGCCAACGACAATGGCGGCCAGGGCTGTACGATTACGGTAGTCGCCTCTGCCGGAACCCACCCCTTGGGAGGCAGCTCATTTGGCGGCACGGTTACCGTAAGCGTTAATGGTAACCAGGTAAACTCCCAGAACGTAAGTGACTCGCCAAGTACTATCAGCTTCAACTATAAACCAACATCTGGCGGACCGGCTACTATTACCGCAACAGTAACCGACAGCGTTCTGTACCAAGCAACCCAATCAGCTCAGACTACTATGAGCTTAAGTGCATCGAGTCCATCTAACAACGGTAACGGCAATGGAAATGGTGGTGGGCAAGGAGCAACTGCTCCCCGGCAGTCGCCGCTGGCAAATGCCCGTCGGGGAGCGCTTACCGGCCAGGCTGGCTAAATCGTCTATACTAATAGCATGAATGTGTCAGACCCAGTTGTATCTTTGACTGGAGTTGGGCCGGCCTTAGAAGCAAAGCTTGCACAACTCGGCATTGTCTCTGTTGGCGATTTGCTCATGCATTGGCCGCGTAAATATGAGGATTATTCTAGTGTTACGCTAGCTGCTAACATTCAGCCAGGCCTGGTGACGCTCTGCGGGTGGTTTGAGCAGATTAGCTCGCGCTATGTGCGGCGCGGTATGCATGTTACGCAAGCCGTTTTGCGAGATGCAAGTGGGGCAGTCAATGTTGTCTGGTTTAATCAGCCGTACCGTGCGGCAGCAATTAAGCCCGGCAAAACGTATTATGTGGCTGGCGAGTACAAGCTGCAAAGTGGTCGATTTGCCGTTTTAAGCCCTGCTTTAGAACAGGCAGATAGCTTGCCGCTGCACTCGGCAAGAATTGTGCCGATTTACCGCGAAACTAAAGGCCTAACATCTAAGCAGATTAGGGAGTTAGTTGGTCAGGCGTTAGAGCGCGTGGTACTACCAGCGACTACACTGCCTCAGTGGTTGACTGCAGAGGCCAAGCTTCTGCCGCACGACGCAGCAACCAAAGAGCTCCACTTTCCCACTAGCGCAGAGCAGCTCAATTTGGCTCGCCGCCGCATGGCCTTTGAAGAAGTATTTGCCCTGAGTCTAGCCAGCCAGCTCATTAGACGTGAGCAGCGCCTAGAAAAGGCTTTGCCGGTCCCGTTTAAGCAGCCGCTTGCAAAGCGTTTTGTAGAGTCGCTGCCGTTTACGCTTACCAATGACCAGCGCGCTGCCGCCTGGCAAATTTATCAGGACATGGCTCAGGACCAGCCCATGAATCGGCTGCTGGAGGGCGATGTGGGCAGCGGCAAAACCGCCGTAGCGGCCATGGCTGCGCTTATGGCCCTGGCAGCCGGGCATCAGGTGGCATATTTGGCCCCAACAGAACTGCTGGCGCGCCAGCAAGCAGATAGCCTGACTAAACTCTTAGCCACTCAGGGCTATGACCACGCCGTGACGCTATTGGTTGGATCACTGAAGCCAGTTCAAAAGAAACGAGCACAAAATGCCGCTAAAAGTGGCCAGGCCGGGCTCGTTGTTGGTACGCACGCGCTGCTGCAAGAAAAAGTGGACTGGCACAGGCTAGGATTAATTATTGTGGATGAGCAACATCGGTTTGGTGTGGCGCAGCGCCAGGCGCTTATGAAAAAAGCTGGGCACATGCCGCACGTTTTGAGCTTAACTGCCACGCCGATTCCGCGGTCCTTGGCCCTAACTTTGTATGGGGAGCTTGATTTAAGCCTGCTAAAAACCAAGCCGGCTGGTCGGCAGACAATTATTACAGAGCTGGTGTCGCCAAATTCTACGCAAAAGCTGTACGACACGCTCCTGCAGCAAATTAACGCTGGTGGCCAAGTGTATGTGGTTTGTCCGCTTATTACCGATTCTACTTTGCTCCAGGCAGAATCGGCAGAGGCAGTGTACAATAAGCTGCGGAAAGGCCCGCTTAAAAGCACTAGGATTGGTCTGCTCCACGGCAAGCTAAAGGCGGTGGACAAGCAGGCCGTTATGGCCGATTTTGTAGCCGGCAAGCTGGACGTTTTAGTATCCACTACCGTTATAGAAGTCGGCGTAGATGTGCCCAACGCCACCACCATGGTTATTATGAGTCCGGAGCGATTTGGCTTGGCCCAGCTCCATCAGCTGCGTGGCAGAGTAGGGCGGGGAACAGTACAAAGCTACTGCTACCTACTACTGAGCGATTCCAAAGCGCCCAGCAGAAGATTACGCGCCCTAGAATCCAGCAGCGACGGTTTCCGTCTGAGCGAACTCGACCTAGAAATCCGCGGCCCCGGCGCCATTTACGGCTACGCCCAGCACGGCGCGCTGGACTTACGGCTGGCTAATTTATCAGATACCGCCCTTATAGCGCTGGCCCAAAAGATGGCCACCAAATTCATAGAAAAGAAAGAAGATTTGCTACAATATGAGTCATTGGCCGCAAATGTCCGCGCCGCCCAGGCCGTAACCAATTTTAACTAATATGTACGCTATTGTTTTTCACGCCCACCAGACGCTCAATAAGATTGCCTACGCCAAAATGCGGCGCGAGCTAAACGGTGGCGCGTGGTTTCCGTCGCTTGCCAGCATCTTACATTTTGAAGGTCAACGCGGCCCAGATTCAACCAAGTTCAAGAACTCCGGTAGCGTTAAGCAGCCCTGGCATTTCATCGATCCGCTCAATCAGTCAGACACCCAGCTTGCCCAGACGGTTGGCACGCACTACAAAAACCTAGTCACTGCTCTCCGGGCAAAAGACAATATTAAGGCAAGCTTTGAGGCCGCCTGGTTGGCGCACGCTGTAGTGGACGGCTTGACGCCAGCGCATCATTATCCCTATGAAACGGCACTAACAGAGATCCGCGGTGACGCCGATTACAATAACCGTACATCAACCCTTAAACGTATCACCGCGCCCGGAGAAAATATGTACGGAACACTGGTGCAAAGCCTGCGGTTAGTCGGGCCAAAAGGGCTGCTGACCACGCACACCACCTTTGAGGCAGGCGCGTATATATTACTCAAAATTAGACGGAGTCGCCGCCGCTTGTCCAAAAAGAGTTTGCGGCAGGCAGAAACTCTTAAAAAACTTGGCGCGCAGCAATTTTTCCTAGAGGAAGCACGCCGGGTGGCCGCTTGGAATTTGTACGATGAATTTCTGCGACTTGGCTGGACGCCGCGCCTAGCGCGCAAAGTTAGCCATAGATTGCTGCCTGCCATGAGTAGTGATGTCGCGCTGATTTGGCTGGCCGCGGCTCGGGAGGCCGCCGCATGAGAATTATTGCCGGCACACTGGGCGGGCGCATTTTTGCATCGCCCGGCGGCCATCGCACCCACCCCATGAGCGACAAAATGCGCGGCGCCCTTTTTAATAGCCTGGGCGACATTTCTGGCCTGACCGTGCTGGACGCTTTTGCTGGCACCGGCGCACTGGCCTTTGAAGCAGTCAGCCGCGGCGCCATAAACGCCGTCCTCTTAGAAAACGATAGAACCGCCCAAAGAACCATCGCGGAAAACATCGAACTTCTGGGATTAGAAAACTGCAGACTCGTGCGCGCCGCCGCCGGTCCGTGGCTGTCTACCACCCAAGACACGTTTGACTTGATTCTGCTTGATCCACCTTATGACAATTTGCAGCCAAGCCTATTAGAGCGTCTTGCTCAGCGCCTCTGTGCTAGCGGCAGACTGGTTTTGTCCTGGCCCGGCAAGCAAGCGCCGCCCAGTTTTGAAGACCTAGAGCTACTCAGCAGTAAGCAGTATGGCGACAGCAGTCTGCACTTTTACGAACACAAGGGGTGACAGACGACAGTTTTTGCGCTAAAATAGCCATCAGCCGCGGCGGTGGCGAAATGGTAGACGCACTAGCCTTAGGAGCTAGCGAGGCAACTCATGAAGGTTCAAGTCCTTTCCGCCGCACCAACTAAAATTACCCCACTTAGGGGTATTTTTAGTTGACACAGCTGCAAAAGGCCCTTGGTTCTTCATGGGCGAACAAAGTGAGCCATCATGAAGGTTCTTCGAGCGAATGCTCCCGCAGGAGTTTACTCCGAGGAAGTCCAGCGGATAAAGGCCGTCAGGCCGCTAGTCTTTTCCGCCCTTAGCTCCTTAGTAGTTTGTTACTTCAGTTTTGGTCGCTCCATACTTATGGTGCGTTATTGAAGATTTGAGTTCACCATTTTGATACTGAGTTTCTCTGCTACTGCACGGCGCAGGGTCCGGTTCGTTACCAGGGCTATCTGAGTGGCATGTAAAATCAAAAATAAGATCTGTTGCAACAATTTTTGAAGTAAAAGGATTTAGTATCTGTAGATCAAATCGGTTAGGAAACTTTTTGAAGGTGAATGATTGCTCGGCGTGCTTTGTTGTATCAGGACAATAGCCCACATCACCGCGCACAGATACGGCCCCGGTCACCAGTAATGCTCCAATAATAATTTTGGCGGCACGCTTCCCTCGGCGTATTCTGCGATAGTATGTATCCATAACGCTCAGGGCGTTTTTTTCACGGTTTGAATGGGCGTTTGGAAGTCTTTGTTTGACACCCTTGCTATTTGAGCTAGGGCCTTTTGGCGGCACAAAGTCATCGTCAGGAACTCTAGGTTCAGGTTCTGGATCACTATCTGGTGGGTCAACTACCCTGACCATTATTGGCTCAGGCCACTTGTCACGTCGCAGAATTGGGATTGGAAAAGGTAAAATTACAAATCGGAAGTCGTCCTTGAAAGGAATTTTGTTTTCATGGTATGAAATATCTGTCCGTGTTTCAACAACGCACTCGCTGACTGTGGTCTTTTTGCCATGCGGAATACTCTCGCCGTCTTTATGTAGGTAAAAGCGCACGTAGCCACCCCTGTTATTGTCTAAGAGTTGCTGTAATTTGGTCATTTCTGAAGGAGAGAGTAAATCAGGATTTGCGCGGTATAGTGGTAAAAGTTTATTTACAAAACTGGCATCTTCCGGAGAGAGAACTGATTCATGACTCTGTTCCAAAACTTGATTCGAGTCAACATGGAGGTTTTTCTCTTCGAGTATTTCGAGCACTGCATTCTTGATGAGTTCTGCCCGTGCGCTTGCAAGCGCTTCGTTTTGGGGGTCTGTTTTTCCAAGTCCCATGCTAGCGTCAAGCTCTGTCTCGTCGGAAGCTAGTCCTGTAAATTCTAACTTGTCTAGAGTGTATCCTTTATCAATTTTGTCTTTAACCATTTGAACATATTGATTCAAGGTTGCGACGTCTAATGACCGTAGCTCTGGCCTATCCAAAACAAAGTCCGGTGCCATTGGAAGCTTCTGAACGTTTCCCGTAGAGAGGGCAATAGCTGGAATATTTGTTGGTGATGCTGGAGAATCCTTTTCGGAGACTTTTTCCCAGAAGGGACCGATTTGTTTTGTTGTTTTACCATCCAAAATTCTTTCTATATTGACACCCTCGGCATGATAATCAAAATGCGGCAAATGGTCTGTAACTTGCGGACCAAACATGGATGCGCTAACGCTTAAAATAGTACCGCCAACAGCACTAGCCCCAATCGTCCAGCCTCTGTGAACACGAATCTCCTGAGGGGTGTAAGGTTTGCTCCATCCAAGAGTACTACATTTGATGGGGTAGTGACTACTGTTCGAGTAATCATGCGCCCAGAGTGAGATTTCCTTCGGGTGCTCAAATAACGCGCTTTTAACGAGCGATGTCGGTAGTTTAATAATTGGTTGATTACCAAATAAGACCTCTGTTTGTTCCGACCTTATAGTTACGCTGTTGCCAAATTCATCTTCGAATAGACAATTATCTTCGATTTTTGTGTCCCCATTGGTGCCGACGAACTCGCGTACCATGGAGGCCGCTTGTGAGAGGCCAGCTAATATCCTAGGATTGTTCTCAATTTCAGGTATGTCGTTAAAAGGGTTATCTGGATTCTTCATACTCATTCCTCCTCTGAAGTTTCTCTCCTAAGTGGATACGCAGTTATAATTTCACCTGACAGTATGTCCGTGCCAACTATCATCTCGACTCCATCAACGAAGTGACGATAATTTATAGCCTCACGTGTCACTCCGAATTGGTCAGTTGTTTGGTATTTTTCTCTACAATTGGCGGCCAGCGTTTGTCTAATGGCTTCTAAAACACTCTGAGAGCTCCATTCCGACGGAAAAATGCTGCTCTTTTTTTTGAAAATTTTGACACCTTCTCCATCAGGGAGTCTGAGTCTAGAGGCAATAAATACACCGTTTACATCAGCTTGGTGCTTGAACTGTGATGATTGAGGGTCCCTGTGATTAAAGGAGCTTGCACAGGTACGTGACGGCGCATCTGAAGACATGAGTGTCTGGGTGTGATGCAGACCACCGCCACTGTCGCCAATAAGTATATGCAGCAGCGCATCCCGTCCATTTTCTGGCGCCAGCCTGAAGCGACTCAATAACTCTCTCGTTGACGGCAATTCTAAATAATCGGTCGAGATTTCGTTCTCACTCACCAGCCTTCCTAGAAAAAGATTTCTGTTATATGCCAGTGTTTCAAGTCTTTCACTACGGCTCATAGAACCCGATATGTTCTTCAGGGGTAAACCACACTCATTAATTTGAAGTGATTGAGCTCCGTGGTCGGCCAAAATATCACCAAGCTGTTTTTCCAAAATATCCATAAGTTTCCTAAATACTATTATAGCAGAATATCAAAAAAATACAAGTGTTTATGTTTATTTGGAACCAGAGAATTTTTGAGCGTGAAGATTAACTATACTAAAAAATAAACGATTGTCAACACAATTTGCTTAAATTGTATAATTGCGTTTGGCGCCTTACTGGTATACTAAAACCCATATGACCCTCTCCACTCAACCTTACAAAGGCGCGCGCGATTTTTATCCGGAAGACAAGCGTCTGCAAAAATATCTCTTTGCCAGCTTGCGTAAAAGCGTAGAAAAATATGGCTATGAAGAATATGATGCACCCATTTTGGAATCATTAGATTTATACCTAGCTAAGACCGGGGAAGAAATCGTTAACGAGCAAACCTATACCTTTACGGACCGCGGTGGTCGGCAGGTTGCAATTAGGCCAGAAATGACGCCAACCGTGAGCCGCATGGTGGCGGCCAGGCGGCAAGAGTTGGCCTACCCACTGCGGTGGTATAGTATTCCAAACTTATGGCGCTATGAGCGGCCGCAGCGCGGTCGTCTAAGAGAGCACTGGCAGCTTAATGTAGACATTTTTGGCATAGAATCGGAGCAGGCGGAGCTAGAAATTATTAGTGTGGCCAACCAGGTATTTAAGGATTTGGGTGCCAAGCCAGATATGTATCAGATTAAGCTCAATAGCCGCCAGCTTATGGATGCCATATTTACTGATTACCTTGGCCTGGACGATGCAGAGGCCCACAGCGTAGCAAAGTTGGTAGACCGGATGCATAAGTTGGAGCACGCCGCCTTTGTGGCGCAGCTGGACGCGGCCATTAGTCCATCCAAGCGCGAGTCTGGTTTAACAGAGAAAATCCTAGCCATTTTGGCAGCTAAAAAACTAACCGATTTACCGCAAGAAGTACAGCAGCACGCAAGCAGTCGGCTACTGCAAACAGTTCTAGACGATTTGGTCGCTGCTGGCATCGGCAATGCCGTCTTTGATATATCTGTCATGCGCGGCTTTGACTACTACACCGGCATTGTGTTTGAAATTTTTGACACACACCCGGACAACAATCGTTCCATGATGGGCGGCGGCCGCTACGACGGCTTAGTAGGCCTGTTTGGCGTAGAGCCCGTACCCACGGTGGGCTTTGGCCTAGGCGACGCCACGCTGGCAAACTTTGTAGAATTACACCACCTCCTGCCAAAGTTGCCTACAGAAACTGCCGCCTATGTTGCTGTGCTAGATGGCGCAGATGTGCCCACGGCCAGCAAAATCATTCGTGAGTTTAGGGACGAGGGCGTTAATCTGGCCGTCGGCCGCTACGGCCGCAAGCTGCAAGAGCACTTTAAGGCCGCAGAAAAGAAGGGCATCGAGCAGCTGATAATCCTTGGCCAAAAAGAGTTAGACGACAACCAGCTGGTGCTCAAAAATCTTGCCACCGGGCAAGAAGAACGACACGGCATGACCCGCATTGCCAGCTTACTTCAGGACCACCGCCGCGCATGACGGCCACCAATCACGCGCTGACCGGCGCACTGATTGGCCTCTGGAGCGGCAAACCTTTGGTAGCCGTGCCAGCGGCGCTGTTGTCGCACTTTTTGCTGGATATGATTCCGCATTTTGGCCCAAGAATGTCCGTTGTGCAGTGGCTGAGGACCCAGCGTTTCAGGTGGATGCTGGCTGCAGATTTTCTGGGCTGCGTAACAGTGGTAATTCTGTTGTTTGTGCATAAACCAAGTCACTGGCTTTTGGCATGCTTCACAGCTTTTATTGCCACAAGTCCTGACCTTATTTCGTACCCATTTTTTAAACGGGCACAACAGGACGATGACGCTGAAAGGTTCAATTGGTACACCAAATTTGCCAGCCGCATCCAGTGGTTTGAACGGCCGCCGGGCGCCATAGTAGAGCTAGCCTGGCTCATAGGCGCTAGCGTGCTTCTGTGGCAATTCCTGCGCTAATCTGTTAAAGTTGGTAGTTATGCAGATTACCAAAGAACAACTATCACCCACTAAAGTTAAACTAACCATTAGCGCTGACGCGGAGCTACTAGAAAAGCATAAGTCGGCCGCCGTTAAGGCATTGGGTAAACAAGTCAAAGTGCCAGGCTTTAGAAGCGGCAGCGCGCCAGCTGCTATGGTAGAAAAGCAGCTTGACCAAGGCGTTCTACAGACAGAAGTTTTGCAGGCGGCTGTTAATGAAATGTTTGGCCAGGCCGCAGCAGATGAAGGCTTGCGCGTTATGGGCCAGCCAGAAATCGCCATAACCAAATTTGTGCCGTTTTCTACCCTAGAAATCACCGCAGAAGTGGATGTTTTGGGCCCCATTAAATTGGGGGATTATAAAAAGCTGGGTATTAAAAAGCCAGAAGCAAAAGTAGCAGATAAGCAGATTGATGATGTTCTAACCAGCTTGCAAGAGCGCGGCGCGGAACGCAAAGAAGTTAAACGCGCCGCCAAAATGGGCGATGAAGTCACCCTAGACTTCACCGGTGTAGATGCCAAAACCAAAGAAGCCATAGACGGTGCCGCTGGCAAAGATTTTCCGTTGACCCTAGGCAGCAAAAGCTTTATCCCTGGCTTTGAAGAAGCGGTGGTTGGCCTAAAGCCCGGTGATTCCAAGGATTTTGACGTGACCTTCCCGGCGGACTACGGCGTCAAAGACCTACAGAAGCGCAAAGTGACCTTTAGTATTACTGCGCACAAAGTAGCAGAGCTAGCCAAACCAGAGCTTAATGATGAGTTTGCTAGCAAGATCGGTCCATTCAAAACACTGGATGACCTCAAAAAAGATATCAGGCGTGAGCTAGAGGCCCAGGCCGCCCGTGAAGCAGATCAGGCCTGGGAGAACCAGCTGCTAGAGAAGATTGCCAGCAAGACTAGCCTAGATGTCCCAGCTGCGCTGACGGAGCAAGAGCTTGACGCGGTAGAGCAGCAAGAGCGCCAAAACGTTATGTACCGCGGCCAGACTTGGCAGGAGCATCTGGCGGCAGAGGGCGTGACAGAAGAAGAGCACCGCAATAAAAACAAACCTGTGGCGGAGCTGCGCGTTAAGTCTGGTCTGATTTTGGCAGAGATTGCGGAGCAAGAAAAAATTGATGTCACCCCTGAAGAGCTTGAAATTCGACTGCAACTACTGAAGGGTCGATACGCGTCCGATGAAAAAATGATGGAAGAGCTGGACAAACCAGAAAACCGACGTGATCTTGTGAGTCGTCTGCTGACAGAGAAGACGCTTGCCAAGCTCAAAGAGCTGCAGTAAATTGGCACTCCCACTTGACGAGTGCCAACTATGGCGTTACACTAGAGTGCATGAGTGTATTAATCCCAACCGTCATTGAAAACGAAGGCCGTTACGAGCGTGCCTACGATATCTACAGCCGTCTCTTAAAAGACCGCATTATTTTTCTAGGGTCAGATGTAAATGAGGCCAGTGCCAACACCATTGTGGCGCAGCTCTTATTTTTGCAGGCGCAGGACGCCAAAAAAGACATTTACTTGTACATCAACAGCCCCGGTGGCAGTGTGTATGATGCCCTAGCTATCTACGACACCATGCAGTTTGTCACCAACGATATCCAAACCGTGGGCATTGGCGTGCAGGCTAGCGCGGCGGCCTTTTTGCTTAGCTCTGGCACCAAGGGTAAGCGCTTTGCGCTGCCTAACGCCACAGTTATGATTCACCAGCCCAGCTCAGGGACGCGCGGTAAAGTGACTGATCAGCAAATTGATTTGGAAGAATCGCTTCGCATCAAAAAGCTCTTAGAAGAGATTATGGCCCGCAACACCGGCCAAAGGCCAGCTAAAATCCATGACGACATGGAGCGCGACAAGTGGCTGACCGCCCAGCAGGCCAAGGAATATGGCATCGTAGACGACGTCATCAGTACGCCACCTAAAAAATAGACACAATCTAATAAACATGGTATAATACTATACATGTTTATGAACGGTGATTCAGCGGAAATAAAGCCAATAACTCGCTGGCAAGTTCTGGCACACCCAATATCAGGTGATGCCATAAGATTGCCAGGCGTTGTTTGGACTGTTTTGGCGCGTGACTCTGTGCGATACGCCGCAGTGGGACCAAACGGGCAATGGGATAGTTTTTTTGAGGCTGGATCGAGTCGGTTAGTGCTGCCACACAGCAAAAAAATGCTTCTTGGACTAGAAGTTACAACCTTAGCAGTTGCAGAGCAAAGTCCCCTTAGGAGCGGCCGCAGCCCACTGGCCGCAGCAGCGTTGCTATTGCAAAAAGTTATGACTGACAGGGGTAATATTGATTATTGGAACATTCATGACCAGAATCAGCAGGCGCAAGAGCTCTGGGCTGGCATGACGGCCCTAGCCGACTCAGGCAAGGGGCGAATTGATTCATTGTCGCGCCAAAATCTTAATACCGTCGTAGCTCATCTGCAGAAAGACTCTTCCTGTTTAATGCCAGACTACACTTTTCCCTTGACACGACACCACGCGCCGCGCTAGACTAAACTTAAGAAGTAGTGTAAGCTGGGAAGCTCCATAGATGTTAATAACATCTGTATCAGCCAAAAACCCTCACTTAGTAACCTTCGCGCGCAAAGGATCAAACTAAAATTATCAAGCGTTCAGCGGCATGGTATTGCTCGTCTGGACATCAATGCCAACTAATAGCTACAGGGGAAATGCATGGCAACAGCAGCTAAGAATAGCAAACAAAAACAAGCTCGCACCTATTTTACAAAAGACAACAGCGCCCTGGCGCTTCCTAGCCTGGTAAACCACCAGAACCGTTCGTTCCAGTGGTTCGTAGAAGAAGGTTTAGGAGAATTATTAGCAGAAATCAGCCCGATTGATGATTACACCGGCGGTAAGCTAACCCTAAACTTTAAGGGCTATCATTTTGAAGCTCCTAAGATGTCTGAGTCTGAAGCGCGCGTCAACAATGTCAGCTACGAGGCTCCCCTAAAGGCCGTTGTAGAGCTTACCAACAAAGTTACCGGAGAAGTCAAAGAGCAAGAAATCTACCTGGGTGACTACCCCTGGATGACTAGCCGCGGTACCTTTGTAATCAACGGCGCAGAGCGCGTTGTGGTTAGCCAGCTGATTCGTTCTGCTGGCGTGTTCTTTACCAGCGACCAGCACGGCGCAAACAACCTGTACGGCGCCAAGGTTATTCCTGGCCGCGGTGCATGGCTAGAGTTTGAGACTGCCGCTAACGGTGCTATGTACGTCAAGATTGACCGCAAGCGTAAAATTCCTGTTACCACGCTGCTGCGCGCCCTAGGCGTTACGGAATCCCGCATGAAAGAAGCCTTTAAGCACGTAGACACTGGCGCAACCAGCTATCTAGAGGCCACTCTAGAAAAAGACCCAGCTAAGGGTCAGAACGATGCTTTAATTGAAGTGTATCGTCGTCTGCGCCCCGGCGATTTGGCCACCGTAGACAATGCCCGCTCTCTTATAGAGAATATGTTCTACAACTACAAGCGCTTTGACTTTAGCCGCGTTGGCCGCTACAAGATTAACAAGCGTCTAAATCTAGATATCCCAAATACAGCAGAAAACCGCGTGCTGCACATTGAGGACCTAGAGGCAATTATTGCGGAGCTTATCCGCCTAAACAACACCCAAGACCCCGCAGATGACATCGACTCTCTAGCCAACCGTCGCATCAAATTGGTGGGTGAGCTTGTGCAGCGCCAGTTCCGGATTGGCCTGTTGCGTATGGAGCGCAACACCAAAGACCGTATGTCCATGTGCGACATAGAAACCGTCCAGCCGGCGCAGCTTATTAACGCCCGCCCAGTGGTGGCCGCTGTACGTGAGTTCTTTGCTAGCTCCCAGCTATCCCAGTTTATGGACCAGATTAACCCCTTGTCAGAGCTAGCGCACAAGCGTCGTCTAAGCTCCATGGGTCCAGGTGGCCTCAGCCGCGAACGCGCAGGCTTTGAAGTGCGTGATGCGCATGCAACCCACTACGGCCGTATCTGCGCCGTAGAAACGCCGGAAGGCGCCAACATTGGTTTGGTGCTTAACCTGGCTAACTACGCCCGCGTTAACGACTATGGTTTTATAGAAACTCCATACCGCAAGGTAATTAATGCTGCTATCGTTAAAGACTTGCCTGGCCACATTGCTGCAGAGGACTACCTAGATGAAAACGGCAAGGTTTTGGTCAAAAAAGGCACCAAACTGACTGCAGCCGATGCCGCCAAACTTTCCAAAGAAAAGCGCGCCACCTGGCCCGTTAAGGCTAAAGTTACAGACGAAGTCGTCTACCTGGACGCGTTTGAAGAAGAACACGCCGTTATTGCCGGCGGCGGTAACGAAGTCGATGAAAATGGCTACTTTGTAGCTGAGCGCATTAGCGCCCGCAATCGCCTAAACCCCGGCGAAGTTGATGCCAACGAGGCCACCTACATGGACGCCGCCCGCAACCAGATTATTGGTTCCAGTGCTGGCTTGATTCCATTTGTGGAGCACAACTATGTGTACCGTTCTTTGATGGGTTCTAACCAGCAGCGCCAGGCGGTACCACTGATTCAGCCGCAAGCTCCAATTGTGGGTACCGGCATAGAAGCCGTGGCCGCTGCTAACACTGGCCAGGTCACCCTGGCAGAGGGCGATGGAGAAGTCACCAAAGCTACCGCACAAGAAGTCGTGGTCAAGTACAAGGACGGCAGCGTTAAGTACGTGCCGCAGCACTTTGTGCGCTCTAACGAGGGCACCTCTATTAACCAGCGCGTGGTAGTTAACACCGGCGATAAAGTCAAAGCTGGCGATGTCCTTATAGAGGGCATGTCCATTAGCGGCGGTGAGCTCGCCCTAGGTAAAGACCTAGTGGTGGCCTTTATGCCGTGGGCCGGTTACAACTTTGAAGATGCCATTATTATCAGTCGCAAGCTGGTGGAAAATGACACGCTTACCTCTGTCCACATTGTTGATTACATGATTGAAGTCCGTGAGACCAAGCTGGGTCCAGAAATCATCACCAGGGACATTCCAAATGTGTCAGAAGAATCTTTGCGCCACCTAGACGATGATGGTATTGTCCGCATCGGCGCAGAAGTACACCCTGGCGACATCCTGGTTGGTAAAATCACCCCTAAGGGTGAGCAAGAGCTGAGCTCAGAAGAGCGTTTGCTGCGCGCCATCTTTGGAGAAAAAGCCAAAGAAGTCCGCGACACGTCTCAGCGCATGAGCAACGGCAAGCACGGTAAAGTGGTTGGCGTTAAAATCTTTAGCCGCGAAAACGGTCACGAGCTAAAAGCTGGCGTAATCATGCAAATTCAGGTCTTTGTGGCACAGATGCGCAAGATTAGCGTTGGTGACAAACTCGGTGGTCGCCACGGTAACAAGGGTGTTATTGCCCGCATTCTGCCAGAAGAAGACATGCCGTTTATGGCCGATGGCACTCCGGTAGACATTGTTCTAAACCCGCTGGGTGTGCCAAGTCGTATGAACGTTGGTCAGCTGTTTGAAACCCACCTGGGTATGGCTGCTCGCGCGCTGGGCATGACTGTTGCCAGCCCGTCGTTCAACGGCGTTCCTATGGACAAGATTAAGGAGCTGCTAAAAGAAGCTGGTCTGCCAGAAGATGGTAAGCAGCAATTGTACGATGGTCGCACCGGCGAAGCTTTCCGCGAGCGTACTACTGTTGGCTCCATGTACATGATTAAGCTCAACCACATGGTGGCAGACAAGATTCACGCCCGCTCCACTGGTCCATACACCATGGTGACGCAGCAGCCATTGGGTGGTAAAGCCCAAAATGGTGGTCAGCGTTTTGGAGAAATGGAAGTTTGGGCCCTAGAGGCGTACGGCGCCGCAAACACCTTGCAGGAAATGCTAACTCTGAAGTCAGACGATGTCTACGGCCGTTCCAAGGCCTACGAGTCTATCATTAAACGCACTGACATTGTTGGTCCAAAAGTCCCAGAAAGCTTTAATGTGCTTGTTAAAGAACTACAGGGCCTTGGCCTTAAGGTAGACCTGGTGGCAGAGCATGGCGTGGTAGACGCAGAAGACGTATTGGCTACCACCATCCATGAGGAAGCCACTCACCCGGCCGCTGTAGAAGTGCCGGAACCATCGGTTTCAGACATTGATATGTCAGAAGAAACCATTGGCGATGATTTCTCGATTGTAGACGCAGACGATGAATCCGTACTAATAGATAACGATGAAGTAGCCGTAAGCGCCGCAGACGCAGAAGAAGGGGAGGAGGCCTAATATGCAGCCTAAGAAGACACAACACGGCACCAACATTGCTGACTTTGACGCGGTCCGTCTAGCTGTGGCCAGCCCCGGCGACATCCTGGACTGGAGCTACGGAGAAGTAACCAAGCCAGAAACCATTAACTATCGTACTCAAAAGCCAGAGCGCGACGGCTTGTTCTGCGAGCGCATCTTTGGCCCCGTTAAAGATATCAACCCGCACGACGCCAAGTACAAGGGTGTCCGCAGCCGCGAAGCTGCCGTAGATAAAAACGGTGAGCTCGTTACCAAGAGTATTGTCCGTCGTGAGCGCATGGGCCACATTAGCCTAGCCGTTCCTGTAGCGCACATTTGGTTCCTGCGCGGCACGCCGTCCGCTATGGGCTTGCTGCTGGGCATGACTGTTAAGAGCCTAGAGCGCGTGGCCTACTTTGCTGCGTACATCATCATTAAGGTCAACACAGAAAAACGTGACCAAATGCTGGCAGACAAAGAAGCAGAATTTAACGCCGCCAAAGAAGCCATTAAGCTCCGCTTTGAAAAAGAGGCAGAGGCAGAAGGCGCAAATGTTAAAGCTCTGGCAGAAATGCAGACCAAAGAAACGGAAGAGCTGACCCAGGATTACGAACTGCTCAAGGAGCAGCTGAACAGCTTGGTCAAGCTTGGCCTGTTGAATGAAACCGACTACCGCGCACTTCCAGACGAAGTCCGCGAGCTCATCACTGTTGGCATGGGCGGCGACGCACTAAAAGATTTGCTAGACCAAATAAATCTAAAAGACCTAATTGCAGAGCTAACTGCAGAAGCAGAAGAAGCCAAAGGTCAGCGCCGCAAACGCCTTATGAAGCGTCTGCGCCTGCTAGAGTCCATGGACCGCGCTGGCATCAAGCCAGGTTCCATGTGTGTCAGCGTGCTGCCCGTGATTCCACCAGACCTACGCCCTATGGTGCAGCTTACTGGTGGTCGCTTTGCTACATCTGACTTAAACGATCTCTACCGCCGCGTCATTAACCGCAACAACCGTCTTAAGAAACTTATGGACCTAAACGCGCCAGAAGTTATTCGCCGCAACGAGCAGCGCATGCTGCAAGAAGCTGTGGACGCCTTGATTGACAACAACAGCACCCGCTCTGGCCGCGCTGTGGCCGCCACTGGCCAGCGTCGCCGCCTGAAGTCCTTGAGCGACATGCTGAAGGGTAAGCAGGGTAGGTTCCGCCAGAACCTTTTGGGTAAGCGCGTTGACTACTCTGGTCGTTCCGTGATTGTTGCTGGTCCAGAACTTAAGATTAACCAGTGCGGCCTGCCAAAGATGATGGCCCTAGAACTGTTTAAGCCATTTGTGATTGGTGAGCTGATTGCCAATGAGCATGCCCACAACATCCGCTCCGCCAGTCGCTTGATTGAACTTGGCGAAACCATTGTTTGGGACGCCTTGGACGAAGTCATTAAGGGCAAATACGTGCTCCTAAACCGTGCGCCTTCCTTGCACCGTTTGTCTATTCAGGCTTTCCAGCCCGTCCTGATTGAAGGCCGCGCAATTCAGTTGCACCCCTTAGTCTGTAAGGGCTTTAACGCCGACTTTGACGGCGACCAGATGGCTGTCCACTTGCCGCTGTCTGATCAAGCTCAGGCAGAAGCCCGTGACATTATGGCTGCTAACCGCAACCTGCTGAAGCCAGCTGATGGTTCGCCAATTTTGCACATCGAGCAGGATATCGTTCTGGGCTGTTACTACCTAACTTACGATCGCCCTGGAATGTCTACCAAGCCGTTTATTTACGGCTCTGTTGCAGAAGTCATTTTGGCCCTGGATGCCCGCACTATTAGCTACCAAACGCCGGTGCGCGTACCTTTCCGCGGTGAAGTTATTGACACTACCGCTGGTCGTATCATCTTTAACGAGGTCTTCCCAGAAGACTTCCCGTACCACAATGATGTAATGACCAAGAAACGCCTGCAGGCCGTTATGGCAGAAGTCTACGCTAAGTACGGTCAAGAAAAGACTGCGGAAATCGCCGATGCCCTGAAGGACCTAGGCTTTAAGTACGCTACACGCTCTGGCCTAAGTATGGGTATGAGCGACTTTGAGCATGTAGAAGGCATGGCCCCAGTCATGGAAGAGGCAGAGAAGCGCGCCGCTACCATTTCTGAGCAATACGACCAAGGTTTCATCACCAACGATGAGCGTGGCCGTCTAACCGTAGAGACCTGGCTAAAGGCAGAGCGCCAAATTCAAGAGCTACTGACCCAACAAATGGTTGGCCGCGACACAGCAGCCGCTATTGCCATTAACTCTGGCGCCCGTGGTAACGTCAGCCAGATGAACACTGCCGTTGGTATGCTCGGCGTCCAGCAGGACGCCGGTGGCCGCGCCATTGAGCTGCCAATTAAGTCTGGCTACATCGCCGGTCTTGACCCCCTCGAGTACTTTACTGGTACCCGCGGCACCCGCAAAGCGTTGATTGACATTGCCCTTAAGACGGCTGACGCTGGTTATCTAACCCGTCGTCTGGTAGATGTGTCTCAGGATGTGTTTACTATTGACGATGAACTCAACGATCCTGGTTTTGCCATGCTACGTGCTGACGCCGAAGAAATCGGTGCCGAGTACGCCACCCGTCTAGCCGGTCGCTTTGCCGCCGAAGACATAAAGGGCCACATTAAGCGCGGCGAGCTCATTACCCCTGAAATCGCAGAAGCTATTGCTGCCGATGAAAAACTAGATGGCGTTAAGATCATGAGTGCGCTCAGCTCTACCAACGTGCGCGGCGTGTCTCAGAAATCCTACGGTCTTGACCCTGCAACCGGTCAATTGGTCGCAGATCACCACCCAATTGGTGTCATTGCTGCTCAATCTATTGGTGAGCCTGGTACCCAGCTGTCATTGGACTCCAAGCACCGCTCCGGCGCTGCACTCGCCGATGACACTGCCCAGGGTCTGAGCCGTATTGAAGAGTTGTTTGAAGTCCGTAATCCTAAGGGTCAAGCCTACGTTGCCGACATTGGCGGCCTGGTCAACGCCTGGGAAGAGGGCGATCACTACATTGTCCAAATTACTGCGGACGATTCAGAAAACGTCATTCTAGAACTCAAGGGCCGCAAAGCTCAGTTGGCTTCTGGCTCCGATGTAGCCATTGGCGACGTCATCGCCGCCCACGAGGACCAAAGTGAGCCAATCGTAGCTCCAATGGCTGGCAAGCTGGAACTTACAGACCAAACCGCGGTCATTACGCCAACCAAGCACAGCGTGGTCCGCTATGAAATCCCTGGCTTTAAGCAACTTACCGTCCAAGATGGTGACAAAGTCATTGCTGGCCAGCGCCTAACCAGCGGTTCCATAAACTTGCAAGACCTCATGCGCCTGCAAGGTGTAGAAGCTACCCAGCGCTACATCATGAACGAAATCTTAAAGATTTTCCTAGGCCAGGGCCAAAAGGTTGCAGACAAGCACCTAGAAATCATCGTCCGCCAAATGTTTAGCCGCGTCCAAATAGAAGATGCCGGCGACAGTGACTTTGTAACGGGCGATGTTGTCTCCAAGCTAGCCGTCGTGAGCGCCAATGAAGATTTGGTAGCCGCCGGCAAGCAGCCTGCGCAGTACAGCCAGCTGTTACTTGGCATTACCAAGGCCTCATTGTCCACGGATTCGTTCCTAAGTGCCGCTTCCTTCCAGGACACCACCCGGGTCCTGATTGCTGCCGCCACCAGTGGCCGCGTAGACCACTTGTTTGGTCTTAAAGAAAACGTCATCTTGGGCCGCAAGATTCCTGTTGGCACCGGCTGGTCCGATGGCGAAGAAGAAATCGAGCTAGAAGCAGCAGAATTTGTCGAACCAGACGAACCCGTTTTGGTTGGTGAAGAAGCCTAAGCCCCCAACGTATAAGTAGGCCATTGTCCAACAAGTTTGGGCATGGCCTACAAGCTCACTAGAAT
>JAGQNO010000030.1 GCA_020428025.1 Candidatus Saccharimonadota bacterium
TTTGCAAACCACTCTTCCGGTTCCTAAAAAAGTTGAACGTTTTAAAACGTTCAACAATCAGTGGTATACTACAAATATGGAAGGCGACATATTACAATTTTCTAACAAATACCAGGTGGTTATCCCAAAGGCTGCCCGTAAAACCATGGGCATAACAGACCCTAAAACGCAGCAGCTGCGCGTTGCTAAAGTCACCAAAAAGGGGATTTACTTAGAAAAAGCACCACAACTAGAGGAGTTTTTTGGTTCGTTAACTGGGGCATTTGGAACGGATGCCACGGAGCGGCTCCGCAAACTTCGCGATAGTGAGTGGGGCTAGTCGGCGTGACACTAGCACTAGATAGCAATATATGTATTGATGCGCTTGACGCAAATCAGTCGGGTTCCACCGCCGCCCAGAAGGTGCTTCTTGCGGTTCGTGCGGGCAGGGCGGATGCAATCTTATCTGCCCTGGTCTTTGGGGAAGTACTGCACGTAGAGGATAAAGATAAGCAGCCTCCAGATATGTTTAGCTTTGTGGCGGCCCTGCACCATGTTGTCGTGCAGGCTGCGACGGCATCTATTTGCAGTTATGCCGGAGAGTTACGCAGGCAGCACGGTGCGGCGCTCCGATTACCGGACGCAATCCATCTGGCAACTGCTATCCAAGCCGGGGCGGACTGTCTGATTACAAATGATAAGAAACTGACCAAAGCTGCCAGCGGTTATTTGGATGTTATGACAGCTGGTGAGTTCTTGGCAGGATTAGCCCAAGCCTAGTACTTGACAAAATTGTCAATAGGTGCTACATGTTGGCTGGTGGTATTAACGCTCCTTTTGAGAACCCTGGCGACGATACCAACTATTCAGTTCCAGAACGTTTTACTAGGATGATTCAGCGCACTGCACCCAATTTTCCTGTAGCAAAGAAAATCGGCCCAAATGGCGATAACGGCAACCATGCTTACCAAGGTTCGTTTGCCTATCAATTTGGTCGTGCCATGGATATTTACCAGCGACTCAATGAGCAGCCGGAAGCCGTGCGGTTAACACTGGATGAAGATCCTTCGGCTCCATCTGTTGATACTAAGCCAAGAGATATGTACATAGGTTTTGCCCCTCAGGGCGCCGCAGAGAATGCGTTGGTGATTCCGCTAGCGCAGCAAGAACAACGCGCAGCCTAGCCCAAAGCTCACAAAAATACCGCTCAATACAAACGAGCGGTATTTTTTTGTTGCCGCCTAAGTTGACACGCCCTTGCGAAAGTGTAGGCGTTAGCGGTATACTAGCGGTAAATGCAAAACAATCAGCAGTACTTTGTTGGTCTAGACGTGGGCACTAGTATGGTGCGGGCCGTGGTGGGTATGTTTGACCAGGCCGCGGGGGAGCACGGCAAGCCATCGATTATTGGTCATGGGCAAGCAGATAACAGCGGTATGCGCAAAGGCGCAGCCGTACATGTGGACGAGGTTGCTGAGGCGATTGGCAAGGCTCTGCAGGACGCCGAGCGCATTAGCGGTCAGCGGATTAGCCAGGCCACCGTTAACATTAATGGATCGCATGTGGTCGGCTTTAATTCTAAGGGCGTGATTGCGATTAGCGGCGCTAACCGCGAAATTACGCCAGATGACCGCTGGCGCGTGGAAGAAGCCGCCACGGTGGTGAGCATGCCGCCTAACAGAGAAATCGTGCAGTTTTTTGCCAAGAATTATGCGCTGGATGGCCAGCAAAACATTAAAGACCCGGTGGGCATGCAGGGAATTAGGCTAGAGGTAGACGCGCACATAGTTACGGCAGCCACGCCAAACCTACGCAACCTGGACGCGGCGCTTACTAAAGCACAAGTAGCAGTTAATAATCACACAGTTAGCAGCCTAGCGGCTGCAGAGGCAGTACTATCTAGGCAGCAAAAAGAGGCCGGCACGCTCGTTATGGACATTGGCGCCGGCACCACCAACCTGATTGTGATTGAAGATGGTGAGGTGCAGCACGTGTCAGTCCTGCCCGTGGGCGGCATTAACATCACCAACGATTTGGCGATTGGCCTAAAGACAGACCTAGACATTGCGGAAGCGGTAAAGCTGCAGCACGCATCGCTTAAGCCGGATAGCAAGCAGTCTGTGAGCGTTAAGGTGGGCAACTTTACGCATAGTTTTGATTACGAAATGATTAGCATGATTACAGAAGCCCGCGTGGAAGAGCTGCTGGAATACGTTGCTAAAGAGCTGCACAAGATTAAGCGCGCCGGCAAACTACCGGGCGGTGTGGTGATTGTGGGCGGCAGCGCTAAGCTGCCAGGCCTAGCCGACTTTACGCGTGATAAACTACAGCTGCCAGCCCGCATCGGCAAGCTGCAGGACGTGGGCGGCTTGGTAGATACGGTAGAAGACACCAGCTGGTGTACGCCCGTGGGCCTGATGCTACTAGACATGTTACTGGCGCCATCTAACCCAGTTTCTAGCTCAAAAGGCGGCCGGTATGCAGAGCAAATGTTTGGCCTAGCCGATAGCCTTCTTAAGCGCTTCAAGCGCTAATCTACCCCTGTTAAAACCGAGTAACAAAATTGTTCATATTAGAAGCTAGACGCTAGAAGATAGACTTTAGCAAAAGCTAGAATTGTGGGAGCTTTTCAAGCTTCTGTGGTCCAGAATTCAAAGTCTAGTCTTGCACACATTATTGCTTTAGCGCCTTAGCAGGTTTACAATATATGTATAACTTTAGAGGGAGCCAAACAACATGCCGCAAGTCGTTGAACCAGAAATTGAGACCTTTGCCCAAATCAAAGTAGTGGGCGTGGGAGGCGCTGGTGGTGCGGCGGTTAATCGCATGGTAGAAGCTGGCGTGGACAACGTGGAATTTATTGCTGTTAACACGGACGCGCAGGCGCTGCATCACTCCAAGGCGGCTCAGAAAATTCATATTGGTAAAGACACCACCCGCGGCTTGGGTGCTGGGGCAGACCCAGGAGTTGGAGAAAAAGCGGCAGAAGAATCTAAAGAAGACATTGCTAAGGCGCTGCAAGGCGCGGACATGGTGTTTGTAACAATCGGCGCTGGCGGCGGCACCGGGAGTGGCGCCGGGCACGTCGTAGCTAGGACGGCTCGGGAGCAGGGCAGTTTGGTGGTGGGTTTTGCCACTAAGCCTTTTGCTTTTGAGGGAGAAAAGCGCCGCAAGAACGCAGAGACGGCCATAGAAAATCTGCGCCGCAGCGTGGACACGCTGATTATTATTCCTAATGACCGCCTGCTCCAGACCATAGACCGCGCCACGCCCCTTATGGAAGCCTTTAAAGTAGCAGACGATGTTTTGCGCCAAGGCGTGCAGGGTATCTCTGACTTAATTACCGTCAACGGCCTAATCAACCTAGACTTTGCCGATGTTAAGACCGTTATGCAAAACGCCGGCACAGCGCTTATGGGCATTGGCCGCGCCAGCGGCGAAGACCGGGCGGTTAAAGCGGCTCAGCAGGCCATTGGCTCACCGCTACTGGAAGTATCTATTGATGGCGCCCGCGGCATCCTGTTTAACGTTATTGGCGGCAACGACCTTGGCATGCATGAAATCAACAGTGCAGCAGAAGCCATTACGGCCGCCGCGGACCCAGAAGCCAACATTATCTTTGGTGCCACCATTAACCCAGACCTGGACGGAGAAGTGATTATTACTGTGGTGGCCACCGGCTTTGATGCCAGCTACTACTCGGCTCGGCCTAAAGCGCCAGAGCTCAGCGCACCCGCACCCGCACCCGCGCCGTCTATCCCGGACGACACCGCCGCTGACCTAGACATGGATCTAGACAAAAAAGACACTGACGCCGCCGCAGACTTTTCCAGCGACAGCCCCATGCCCAACATTTGGGCCATTGATGAGCCAGCCGACGACAAATCGGTAGACGACCTGCCAAATAAAGAAATCAAAGAAGATGAACCCGCAAGCGACTACCGCCCAGCCGATCACGCAGTTGTTTCTAGCACGCTAGACGATGATTTAGAGAAGCCATCTTTCCTGCGCCGCTTGGCTAAGCGTCGTAATAAAGACGACGACCACACCGCCGACGAACCCAAGGGTGAGTAGGTCCGGCCACCTCTGTTACAAACGTGTGAATTCTACATCAGATTATGACTTGTTAAAGCGCTAGTGGTGGTGTTAAATGATAGTAACCAAACGCTATATGTGGGGGCAGAACCGCGGAAAGCGCACAAGGGGTAACTTTACAAAAACAATCGGCTTTTATGCGCGCGCAATCGCGTAAGAGCCAACAAAAATGGAGGTAACAGATGCAGTGTACACACTGTGGGGGCTCAGACATTAAGGTCATTGAGTCCAGAGATGTTGCCGATAACCAAGCCATCCGCCGCCGCCGCGAGTGCAACGGCTGCCAGCGTCGCTTTACTACCTATGAGAGGATTGAGCGGCCGCAGCTCATCGTTATTAAACACGACAAGACGCGTCAATTGTTTAACCGCGAAAAACTCATGGCCGGGCTGTACCGCGCCACAGAGAAGACATCGGTTACTAGCATGCAATTAGAGCAGCTGGCGAGCGATGTAGAAGACGCGCTGTATGCCTGCGGCGAATCGGAAGTGTCTAGCAGTAAAATTGGCGATCTTGTTATGGAGCGGTTGGCGCCGCTCAGTGAGGTAGCCTATGTGCGTTTTGCTTGCGTCTACCGACGGTTTACGGATATCGACAGCTTTGAAAAAGAACTGGGTCGCTTGCGCGGCCAAAAATAAAATACTAGAAATTGAGGGGAGTTACTATGGCACAATTAGCAGACAAGAGTGAGTTTAAGCGACTGTTTACGCCGGCGGGTAGCAAGGGGTATGATCAGTTAAAGTGGGTGAGCCGCGAATCGTCCATTATTAACCCGGCTACGGGCAAGGCCGTTTTTGAGCAGAAGGACATTGAGTTCCCAGAGGGCTGGAGCCAGAACGCCATTAACATTGTGGCGCAGAAGTACTTTAGCGGCACGCCCGGCACCAAAGAGCGCGAAGCGAGCCTTAAGACCTTAATTAACCGCGTGGTAGATACCGTGGTGCGCCAGGGCAAGCAAGAGGGTTACTTTACCTCCGACGAAGAAGCAGAAACTTACCGCGAAGAACTCAAGTACGTGCTTGCAACGCAGCGCGCCGCATTTAACAGCCCAGTTTGGTTTAACATTGGCGTTAAAGAGCGCGCCCAGCAGGCCAGTGCCTGTTTTATCCTGGGCATAGAGGACACCATGCCAGCTATTTTGCAGTGGTACGTGGACGAAGGCATGATTTTTAAGGGTGGCTCCGGCTCTGGCATTAACGTCAGTGGTATTCGCTCATCGTTTGAAAAATTGGGCAAGTCTGCTGGCACCGCTAGTGGCCCCTTGAGCTTTATGCGCGGGGCAGACGCTTCTGCCGGCGCCATTAAGTCCGGCGGCAAGACTCGCCGCGCGGCAAAGATGGTGATCATGAACGTAGACCACCCAGACATCATGGAATTCATCGACTCTAAAAAACTAGAGGAGCGCAAGGCACGCGACCTCCAGGCCGCTGGCTGGGACATGAGCCTAGACGGCAAGGACGCCTTTAGTGTGCAGTACCAAAACGCTAACATCTCTGTCCGCGTAACAGATGAGTTTATGCAGGCCGTAGAAGACGATGCCGACTGGGACCTCAAAGCCGTTACCACCGGCAAAACGGTCAAGACTGTTCGCGCCCGTGACCTGATGCGCCAATTTGCAGAGGCCGCTTGGGAGTGTGCCGACCCTGGCATGCAGTACGACACGGTCATTAACCACTGGCACACCACGCCTAACGCCGGTCGTATTAACGGCTCTAACCCATGTTCTGAGTACATGCACCTGGACAACTCCGCCTGTAACCTGGCATCGATTAACCTCCTTAAGTACCTGCGCCCAGACAATACCTTTGACGTAAAAGAGTTTGAGCACACCGTAGAGCTGATCTTTACGGCTCAGGAAATCCTGGTTGGCTATTCAGAATATCCAACAGAGAAAATCGGCAAAAATGCCCGCGCCTACCGCGAACTAGGCATTGGCTACGCCAACTTGGGCGCCATGCTGATGGCTATGGGTTTGCCATACGATTCCGATGAAGGCCGCGCCATTGCCGCCGCTGTTACCGCGCTGCTAACCGGAACCGCCTACGCCACCAGTGCCAAGATTGCCGCCAAGGTGGGCCCATTTGCCGGCTACGCCAAGGACCGCGAGGGTATGATTAAAATCCTAAAGCAGCACCGCGCCGCGGTATCTACTATTGACGCTTCACTAGTTTCAGAAGATTTACTTCAGGCCGCCACCGCCGCCTGGGACGAAGCCGTGGAGCTGGGAGAAAAGTACGGTGTCCGCAACAGCCAAGCCAGCGTGTTGGCGCCAACCGGCACCATTGGTCTGATGATGGACTGTGACACCACTGGTATTGAGCCAGACCTAGGTCTAGTAAAAATGAAGAAACTGGTCGGCGGCGGTGTCATGAGCATCGTTAACCAGACCGTGCCACGCGCACTTCGTAGTCTTGGTTACAACGACTCTGAAGTGGCCGACATCATTGCCTACATCGATTCTGAAAAGACCATTTTAGGCGCTCCACATCTGAAAAAAGAGCACGAGCCAGTCTTTGCTTGTAGTATGGGTGACAACGCTATCCACTACCTGGGCCACGTTAAAATGATGGCTGCTGTGCAGCCGTTTATTTCCGGCGCCATTTCTAAGACGGTCAACATGCCAGAGTCTGCAACCGTGGAAGATATTGAGCAGCTGCACATTGATGCCTGGAAGTTGGGCCTAAAGGCAGTGGCAATCTACCGCGATAACTGTAAGGTTGCTCAGCCACTTTCTATGGCTAAAAAAGATTCCGACAAAGATGAAGCCAGCGAGAAGGATGCGCACGAAGCAGTCAGTGACAAGTACATCGTTAAAGGGGCAGTAAAGCGCGAACTTCCAAAGCGACGCGCCAGCCATACTTACGAGTTTCATGTAGCTGACGCTAAAGGGTTCTTCACGGTTGGGGAATACGAAGACGAAACGCCAGGTG
>JAGQNO010000031.1 GCA_020428025.1 Candidatus Saccharimonadota bacterium
AGCGCTGCCGCTGTCGCGCTCTGGCCCGCAGAACACGCTGCCGGACTTCTGTGGTCTGCTGCGGGCCGTCTGGCGGCCTGAGCAGCCGCTTGTAATCAATTTCATCCGCAGCAGCAAATAAGTCTAGCCGATCCATCAGCGGCCCAGATAGCCGATGTTTGTAGCGATTGAGAGCCCCAACATCGCACTGGCAATCGCCGCGCCGCGAGCCTTGGTAGCCACACGGACACGGGTTGGCTGTGGCCACCAACATGCAGTGTGCCGGATAGTGGACGCTACCAGACAGCCTGGCAACAGATATACATCGATCTTCTAGTGGCTGACGGAGTGCTTCTAGGCTGACGCGGTCAAACTCCGGAAACTCGTCTAGCAGCAGCACGCCGCGGTGCGCTAAACTAATTTCTCCCGGCCGCAGCAGCGGCCCGCCGCCAATCAGCGCCGCGGTGCTACAGCCATGATGCGGCGCCCTGAGCGGCGGCCGGACAAACAGCGTGGACTGGCTACTGGTTAGGCTATGCAGCTGCGTAACCTCCAGTGTTTCTTCTTGGGTGAGCGGCGGCAATAGGCCGGCCAGCGCCCGCGCCAGCATGGTTTTACCGGTGCCCGGCGAGCCAATCAGCATCAGATTATGGCCACCGGCCGCGGCAATCTCTAGCGCGCGCTTGGCTTGGTCTTGACCTACAATATCGTGCAACTGTACCTGGCCTTGGGGTAGCTCCGCAGAAACCGGCGGCGTCTTGCCGCCTCCAGTGGCTACACGCGGCAGCAAGCGTGTCCCGCATAGGTGATGATAGACGTCTTTTAGGTTGGCCGCAGGCCACAAGGTTACGCTTGGCACCAGCTGCGCTTGCAGCTGGTTACCGGCCGGAATGATAAAATCCGTGTAGCCGCGCCGCCGAGCGGCTAAAATCTTAGAAATAACACCGGTAACTGGCCGGATAATACCATCTAAACTAAGCTCTCCAATAACAACAGTGCCAGGGTCGGGCAGGGGGGTCTGACCACTAGCCGCCAAGATGCTTACAGCCATGCCAAGGTCCAGGCTGCTCTCTGTTTTTGGCAGATCAGCCGGGGCTAAGTTAAGAGTAATCCGTTTTTTAGGCAAATCTAGGCCGCTGCTGGCAAATGCACCGCGCAACCTATCGCGCGATTCTCCTACAGAACGCCCGGCCGCGCCAATTACTACAATTGTGGGCAAATTGCGTGACAATCTGCACTCAATATCCACCATGTGGCCGCGCGTATCGCGGCTCAAAACGCCCGTTACTTTTGTGGGCATAGGTAGTACCTATAAACTTTCTCTCCCCGTGCCCCCACAGTAAAACAGCTTGCCGTTTAGGGCAAGCTGCACTTCATTAAGTTTTCATTAAATGTTCGCTAAATGACTATTTTTACCCCTGTAAAATGAAAACGACGGCCTGCGAGAAGTCGTCGTTTTCTTTTTGTCTTTTTTGTTTTTGAGCACTTTATTTATTCAGTGCTACTACAAATATAACCCGCTAAACCATAACCGTCAATAGGTAATTTTTACAATTTTGTAAAAAGCTGTGTATAACTTTTCTTGGAGTTATTTTGGGGGCTGCCGCAGATCCAAGAAAATCCAGCAGCCCACGGCTGGTAGCATGCAAGAAAGCATAGCGTGGCCGCCGCGTGGGCTTCTAGAAATCGGGCTTATAGAGCATCTGTAAAAGGCCCCCTAAAGCCATAAGCAGGATTGACAAATTAGGGCCAGCATGCTAGCATGAACGAGTAAGTCCAAAAACAAAAACACAACTTACAAACAGTGCCGGTGGCGGTTTTGAACCTTTCAAAACCGTAGGGCCGTCGTCGCTCCAAATGCTCTAAAGGCACGCGGAGCGGTCAGTCTGCTGTGGGTAGCAAGCGCCACAATAGTCTATATACATTTAGGCGGATTTGTTACCCCGGCTCCAAGTCTATTAACTCTAAGCCCGGTGGGCGTCGACTCTTTGACGCCCACCTTATGACTTTGCCAACGGCTTATACAACAAAAAGGTGATTCATGCTCAAAAAACATCAAAAAATACGATTCTCCAGCCCAGCGGTAGCACTTCTAGTGGCCGATGGGCTCTTTTTTGGTCTGATTAACCCCCATAACGTCGCAGCAATCTGGCTGATGGTAGGATATCTACTCTTGGCGGTAACTATCTTAAGCGCCGTTCATGGCCTAGTTAAACTTCTTAAGTGGTATGGCGATGAAACGCAGCGCATCGGCCGCAGCGCCCTCCATTACGGGGCAGCGGCAATCTTATTAGTCATTGCACTTCAGTCTACCGGCCAGCTAACACTGCGCGATGTGATTGCGTTGGTACCCCTGACAGCATTAGCGTTTTGGTACTTTGGGCTACGTCGACCTAAGCTCGCTACAGTACCCGTACGTCGATAAAAGCAATACTGCTTTATAACCAGAGGCGGCCGCGTTATACTATATGTATATGGAGCCGCAACTTCCGCCCGTGCAGGCCACGCCGCCTGCCCAGACGCCGCCAAATGGCGGCGCTGCTGATGTGCCTGCGCCCATGCCAAATGCCGCGGCGCCGGCCGCTCCGGTGGCGTCAGCTCAGCCCGCTCCAGCCGCGCCTATTGCACCCCCAGCAGACGATTCTGATGTCATAGAGCCCACGTGGGTTAACCGCGCACAGGCTGTCTTTAAAAATTATCCAGGCGATCCTTCCGAGCAGTCAAAGCAGTTCATGCTACTCAAGGCAGAGTACCTAGAAAAGCGCTACGGACGCACCATAAAGGCAGAGGATTGATGTAACTATGACAGCACTTCTAACTATCTTTGTACTACTTTTGATAGCTGCTGCAGTGGTTGGCCCAATTGTCTTTATGCAGGTTAGAAAAACCCGTCGCCGGCTCAAGAATTTTGAGCGTTCTCTCAAGATGGTGCCCATGTTAATCCATTTGCCGCCACCCAGTGATGACATTGAAAGTAACGGTCGTGACGTCCGTGATGTTGTGGATGAAACAATATCTAAAGCACAAATTATTTACAACATTATTGCGAGTACGCTACAGAAAGGCTTTAAAGGAAAGTTCTATGGTCAGCGGCACTTTGGCTTTGAAATTGTGGGTGTGCAAGGCTTCATTTATTACTACGCCACGGTGCCTGTTTCGTTAGTTGATGTTGTAAAGCAGGCCGTCAACAGTGCCTACCCAACTGCGCGACTTGAGGAAGTAGTTGAGCACAATATTTTTAATAAAGTCGGCAAGCTCAACGCGGTGGCTGGTGGTGAACTAAATTTGAAGGAATCGTACGCCTACCCAATCGCGACCTACCAAGACATGAAGCGCGATGCCATGCAGTCGCTGCTAAATGCATTGTCCGGTTTGGGTAAGGAAGACGGCGTGGCAATTCAAATATTGCTTAGGCCAGCAGACCCAGCCTGGCGCAAGGTTGCCAGCGGTGTTGCCAGTAATAAGCGTAAGGGTCAGAAGAGTGGTGCGGGTGATTGGGCAAAAAGTTTTGCAACTGCCCTTAATAAGCCACCAGAACATAATGCCAAAGACGGGCCTAAAGACAAGCCAGAGCTCAGCAACATGGAGCAACAGACCCTGGATGCTATAGATGAGAAGACCAAGTATCCTGGCTATGAGACGTTAATACGCGTGGTGGCATCGTCTAATGTAGTGCATCAATCGCAGACCATATTAAATAGCGTTGTTTCTAGTTTCTCTTTGTATGACTTGCCGGGCAAGAACGGCTTTAAGTTTACACCTGCCAAGGATTCGCAAAAGCTGGTCAGTAACTACATAATGCGATTATTCCCCCAGAGCAAAAAGAGCAACATCTTAAATGCTGTAGAGCTGGCCACATTATTCCACTTTCCGGACCAGTCCAACATTCCTACCAGCCAGGTGGTGCGGCAGGAATCTAAGCAGGTGGATGGTCCACGCAACATTCCAGAAGAAGGTATGCTACTGGGCTACAACGTCTTCCGGGGCGCTAAAAAACCAATCAGGCTGGCCCTACAAGACCGGCAGCGGCATATGTATGTGGTGGGGCAGACCGGTACCGGTAAATCGACTTACCTAGAGAACCTGGCGCTGCAGGATATGCTCAACGGCAATGGTTTTGCCTTTGTGGACCCGCACGGCGACACGGCAGAGAAGCTGCTGGCCATGGTGCCCAAAGAGCGCACAGAAGATTTGATTTACTTCTGCCCATCGGATATGGACTACCCGATGGGCGTCAACTTGTTTGAGTTTGAAAACGCCGATCAGAAGGACTTCTTGATTCAGGAAGCGCTCAACATGCTGCAAAAGCTGTACGACCCCAACCACCAAGGTATGATGGGCCCGCGCTACGAGCACATGTTTAGGCAGGCGGCGCTGACCATTATGGCCGACCCAGCTGGTGGCACCTTTGTGGACATTCCAAAGCTGTTCCGCGACCCGGCCTATGTTAAGCAGAAGCTGAGCTACGTAAAAGATCCCAACGTGCTGGAGTTCTGGCAAAAAGAAATGCCGCAGGCGCAGCGTTCTAATGAATTTGGCGAGGTCGTCAGCTGGTTTGTGTCCAAGTTTGGTGCGTTCCTGAGTAATGAAATGATGCGTAATATTATTGGCCAGACTAAATCATCGTTTGACCTGCGCGATATTATGGACAACAAGAAAATTCTGCTGGTTAACCTGTCCAAAGGCCGCACCGGCGACCTAAATAGCAAGCTGCTGGGTATGATTTTTGTCATGAAGTTCCAGGCCGCCGCCATGAGCCGCGCCTCTATTCCAGAGGACGAGCGCGTGGACTTTAGCCTCTACGTGGATGAGTTCCAGAACTTTAGCACCGATAGCTTTGCCACCATCATGTCAGAGGCCCGCAAGTACCACCTAAACCTGATCGTGGCTAACCAGTTTACCACTCAGCTCACAGAAGAAATTCGCGACGCCGTCTTTGGTAACATCGGTACAATTGTGGCCTTCCGCATTGGCCAAAACGACGTTGAATCCCTGGGCCGCTACTTCCAGCCCACGTTTGATGCCGATGACCTGCTGCGCGTACCCAACTACAACACCATAGTGCGCACTCTGGTAGGCGGCGTGCCCACGCAGCCGTTTAGTATGGCCACGCTGCCGCCGCTGGGCTCGCCCAACGCCAAGCTTGCCGATGCCCTCAAGCAGTTTAGTGCCGCCAAATACGGCCGCCCCAAAGCTCAAGTAGAAGCAGAAATTTTTGAGCGCATGGCCACCAAGTCTGGGGCGCCTGGCTTTGGCTCTGCTGGCGCTACCGTACCGTCTGCCAGTCCGTGGCAGGCCGCGGGCGCCAATGCGCCCGCTAAGCCGGCTGCGCCATCGGTGGGGCCCGGGACGTTCCTGGATAATTGGCTTACGAAGAAGGGAACCGCGGCTGCCAACCCTGCACCGCAAGCGGCGCAGACGTCGTCAGCCCCGGTCCTTTCTTCTCCTGCACCTGTTAATCCCACTGCCGCGCAGACGGTTGCAAGTCCGACGGGTGCTGCGGGGCCGCAGATTGTAGGGCATGGTGGCGGCAATTTGGCTGCTGCACAAGCGCCAGCGCCGCTGGCCGCCGCAGAACCACTGCCGCCCGGCCTGACGCCGCTTGCGCCGCCATCGCAGGCCGCAGCCCCTCTGGATACGCCGCACGAAGCAGAAATCCCCTTAAAGACCACCGGCCACAATATATCTAGCGACGCCGTAGACCAGGCAGAAATCTCCAAAATCGCCGATGAGCTCAAGGCCGGCCTAGGCCGCCCAGCCCCAGAGGAGCAGCCACCTGCTGGCACCACAGACGCCAATGTTAAACCGCCGGCCGTAGCCAAATCAGCCGCAGAAGAGGGCGACACGATTTTGATTGATAAAGATGGCAACTTTAAGGCGGCGGGGTAGGTACATGATTAAATACACAATCCGCGGCATTTCCCCAGAATTAGACGCAGTTTTGCGCAAACGAGCCAAGGCCACTGGCAAGACGCTTAACCAAACTGTACTCGAGGCGCTTGAGCGCGGCGTTACACTGTTGGATTAAAAGTTTGCATGATACCTAGGTAGCCAGTGCCACAATTCGAAAAACATAGCGACCGGCACACCAAAAAACTTTGGTTTTCAAGAAGCCCACGCGCTGTGCCTTTCACGGCCCACGGCATGGGCTAATCGTGGGCTTGTTGAAATCGTCTATTCTCACGAGCAAGATAAACCTACAAACCCTTGCCCACAGATACAAAATCGCCTATAATATGACGTAAGTGGGATTAACCCAAAAATCGATTAACGGGGTAAAGGGTATATAGATGGCAGACAAAAAGAAGTCAGACTATGGCGCTGGCCAAATTACAGTTTTAGAGGGGCTGGAGCCGGTCCGTAAGCGGCCCGGTATGTACATTGGCGGCACCGGTGTAGAGGGCCTGCACCACTTGGTGTGGGAAATCGTAGACAACGGTATAGATGAGGCCCTGGCCGGTTACGCCAAAGAAGTGCAGGTTACGCTGCTGGCAGACGGCGGCGTTAAAGTGTACGATGACGGCCGTGGTATCCCAACAGACATTCACCCTAAAACCGGCAAATCCACGGTAGAGACAGTCCTTACTGTACTGCACGCTGGCGGTAAGTTTGGCGATGGTGGCTATAAGGTCTCCGGCGGTCTGCACGGCGTGGGCTCCAGTGTGGTTAACGCGTTATCAGAAAAACTAATCGTAGAAGTCCACCGCGACGGCAAGTTGCATCACCAGGAATACCAGCGCGGCGTGCCGCAAGGCAAGCTAGAAGTCGTTGGCAAAACGGACAAGACCGGCACGGAAATATCCTTCTGGGCGGACGGCACCATTTTCCAGACCACAGAGTTTAATTACGACACTATTTTAGATCGGCTGCGCCACGCGGCCTACCTAACCAAAGGCATCCGCACCACGCTGATTGATGAAAAATC
>JAGQNO010000032.1 GCA_020428025.1 Candidatus Saccharimonadota bacterium
TGGCTAAATAACGCCATTTCTAGGTTGTCTTGAGGGAGGGCAGTACACTCAAGTGATGACATAACAGATTATATTGTACTACTTTTTAACAATCTTGTCAATACAAAAAGCTCCGGGCGCCGGAAAAGATTAACCTGCGGTTAACCAAGTGGGTGCTCGCAAGTTGCAGCCACGGCCGCAACTGTCGTAGAGCTCCCTAAAGATTATTGTTCAGATAATCATTATTCCAGCAAATCGACCTAAGGCCGATTCTTTGCCCGAAGCTACTTATAGTATAGCTTTTAAGATGTTAAGTTCCAAGTTGATAACCGGCCCAGCAATTAACTTGAAGATAACAAACATAAACACCAAAATGGCCACTAGGCCGTAGTTTTCAATAGTTTCCATGACGCGGCGCAGCGGCTCCGGCGCAAAGGCGTACAGCACGCGCGACCCATCCAGCGGCGGGAACGGAATCATGTTAAAAACCATTAGGCCCACGTTAACCAGCGCAAACCAAAAGCCAAACTCGTGCAGTAGTCCGCTACCCACCAGCCGATACAGGCCCGCGCCCAGCAGCGCTAACAGCCCGTTGCTGGCCGGTCCGGCCAGGCCAACTAGGGCCGCGCCGTAATCGCCAAAGCGCACACGCGACGGGTCAAACGGCACCGGCTTGGCAATAAAAAACGGCGTTCCAGTGGTAAGTATAAGGAGTAAAGGCAACGCTATTGTTGTAAGTGGGTCAACACTCTTGAGCGGGTTTAAGCTGAGCCGGCCGTGTTCTTGCGCAGTGGTATCGCCCAGCCAGTAGGCCATGACACCGTGCATAAGTTCATGAATGACCACACTGACAATCATGGCCGCAATGAGTAGGCCAATACTGAGTCCGCTTAGGTCTGAAAACATGCTTTTAGTATAGCACTCTTGGCTTGGAGTGCCGGTTCTTCAAATTGACCAAAATCAAGAGGCCCACGATTAGCCCGCGCCGTGGGCCTTCCATGCTACCAGGCGTGGGCTTCTAGAAATCGGCCTATTTTGTGGCCCCGCGCAAACTCACTAAAAGCTAAGGTGTTTGACTTCTTCCCTGTTTTGCATTACAATTAACACTTGAAATTCAGGAGAAACCAGTAATGCAAATCTGCGAAATCACCGGCAAAGGCAAACAGTACGGCAGCAATGTCAGCTTTTCCCAGCGCCACACCAAAAAAGTTTGGAAGCCAAATCTTCAGACCAAAACCGTCACCGTAGACGGCCGCAAAGTCACGCTTAAACTCAGTACCCAGGCTATCCGCACCCTTAAGAAAAAGGGTCTTCTGGGTAACGCGCCAGCAGCAGAAGCTAAATAGTTCGCCGTTAAAAAAACCGCAGTCGTCAAAAACTGCGGTTTTTTGTTGCTTTAATTTTAGGATTTTTCTAGGACGACCAGCTGTGTGATATCAGATAAATCGGCCGGCTTAACCTTGAGCTTGTTGACTGTTTCACGGGGTTCCATACCAAGGTCGTGCAGCGCACTGGCCAAATCTGTGGCTGGGACTTCAAACTTGAGCGCCTTGTCTGCGTAGTAGGTAGGCACCGCAAGCTTAGGCTCCACGGCCTTAATAACTTTTAGAGCACCTATAGGGTCAAGCGTGTAGCCGTGGCCGCCAACCGGCACCACCATAACGTCTACCATGCCAATGCGCTCCAGCTGCGACTCTGTCAGGTCTGCGGCAATGTGGCCAGTGACCAGTAGTGTGGTGTCCCCAGCTTGGATGCGGTACATGGTGCCGTTTTTTTCTTTTTCGTCTATGTGTAGTTTGGCGCCGATGCCGGTAATAGAGACATCGCCAACCTCGTACTCGCCGGCCATGTCTATCATGAGCTTGGCGTCTTTAGATGCGTCTGCGTGGGGGCGGCCGGTAAAGAGCACCACATCGCCCGGACGGCTAACGGATTTGCCGCCAAGCTGGGCTAGATTATCGTCAAAGACCAGGCGCACGCCTTTGTAGGTCATGACCACGCAGTTAGCACCGTAAAATTGCAGTTCCATGTGTTTATTCTCCTAGTTGATCAATTAATACTTGCTTCTTGGCGGCGGCCAGCTCTGTGACAAAGCGGTCCCGGATTTGCTGCCGGTATTTGTAGTCCGATGGTTTCATGACCACGTAACGAATCTCTTTGCCCTCTTTGGCCTCTAAGTCTGCCACGTACTTGTTAACAGCGTTAGTGTTAACGGTGCCGACCAGCACCAGGTCTACACCAGCGCGCTCATCACGCGTAAATTGGCCGGTAAGGACTGCCAGTTCTATGTGGCCTAGGGCTTTGAGGTCATCTGCCTCGTTGCCGCCCACGGGCTGCGCGGCCTTGGTGGCTTTTTTAGCCGATGGCTTCTTAGCCGGCACACCCACACCGCCGCCAAAAATTGCCTGCAGTGGGTCGTAAAAATCGTATTTCTGGTTGACCTCGTAGTAAAGCTTGTTATTGGTGTTGTCTGACGTGATAATGCCAATGCTCAGCAAATTGGACAGCTCGCGGCGGACGGAGTTGATTTGCTCATCGATTTTGCGAGTGATTTCCCGCACGTAAAACGAGCGGTTGGGGTTACTATAAAACAGCTGTAGTAGCTTAACGCGGGTCTTTGATCCAAACAATTGTTCAACCATGCTTTTATTGTAGACCCCCCGGCGCCGGTGTTCAACCTAAAGTGTTCAACTCTGTTGTGACATAATCAACAACCTGTGCATAATTAACAGGGGTAGAAAACCACTTAATTTGTGCATGTCTTTTAAACCACGTTCGCTGCCGCTTAGACAGGTGCACTGTACTACTTATTATTCGCTGCCGCGTGGTTTCCAAATTTTGCGAGCCATTAAAGTAGTCCTGCCATTCGCGGTAGCCAATGCCTTTGAGCCCTTCTGCGCCCCAGCCATACTTTTGGGCCAATGCCTGGACTTCCTGCTCCAGCCCCTGCGCTAGCATGTGATCTACCCTTTTGGTGATGCGCTCTTTGAGCTGATCGCGGTCCGGCAGCAGGCCAATAATTACCGTGTTTTCTCTAAGCTGACCTTTGGTTTGCGCCGCGCCGCCGGTTTCTAGCAAGCGCATTAGACGACGTTTATTGCGTATGTCCGTGGTGCCCAGTTCAATCCCTGCTGCCTCAATTTGCTCAAGCAGCTCTTCCCGGCTCATATTTTCCAGTTCTTCCCTTTGACCCGGCGGCCCGGCCGGTAGAAAATTGTAATCAAATATAACACCATCGATATACAGACCCGTCCCGCCAACCATTATTGGCAACTTACCGCGGTTTTGTATATCATGGATGGCGTCTAAAGCCTGCTTTTTGAACACCGCCGCACTGTATGGCTGCTCCGGGTCTACTGCATCTAACAGATGATGCTTAACTGCTGCCTGTTCTTCTGCGGATGGCTTGGCGGTGCCAATGTCCATCTGGCGGCGGACCGTCCAGCTATCGGCGCAAATGATTTCGCCGTTTAGCTCCTGGGCTAATTTGAAGGCTAGATCGGACTTGCCGCTGGCCGTTTCCCCCACAATGACTAGGATGGGTTCCACAGCAGCTCCGTTACATTCACGTAATAATCAGCCGAAACGGCGATGCCCTCTGCCTGCAAATGCGCCGCATGCGCGGCCCGGCCACCGGGATACCCCGCCGCCAAGCCGCCCCGCTTATTGACGACTCGCTGCCACGGTAAATCCGGATCTCCAAAATGGGCGATGCCGCCCACAATCCGCGCCGCCCGCGCGTTTCCGCACAGCGCCGCCAGCTGGCCGTAGGTCATGACCCGACCGGGCGGAATTTGCGCCACTACAGCTTCTACGCGAGCGCGGAAGTTATCACTCAAAGCAGCCCGTCTCGCTTTAATTTCGCAACCAGCTCCTCATGAGAGATTGTTGGTCTTTTAATCTGTGAATCAACTAATCTGGCGCTTAGGATGTCCTCAAAGTAATCAGAAACTTCCAGCCAATTTTTGCAGCGCGTCACATTTTTTGGCAGTACATCAGCTTGGTTCCAGGCGTAATCGCCAAACAGCACACTTTGAATACCAGCAGCGGCAGCCAAATCAATGTTTGCCAGCGAATCATCAATAAAATACGACACATTCAGCTCGCGCAGCACCTCTACTTTATCGCGACGCTGGCCCTCTAAATTGAAGTGCTTCGTAAAATGGATGCTCTGAAATAACTCCTTAAAATGACGGCTAATCCAATCCGTTGTTGCGGCCTCTAGAATAGTATCGCGCGCTGTCACGACAATTAAGTCGTAGTAGCTGCCAAGAAACTCTAGCTCTTTGCGCGCTTCCTTAAACGGCTTAGAATCCATAAACTCCTGCGTGTCATAAAACTGATGCACTCGCTTTATAGCCACAGTAACATCGTCTGTACCCCAGTTGCCAGGGTCAGTCGGATGATTGTCATACTCCGTCAGTGTCGTGCCAAATTTTGCGTTGTACCACGTAATTAAATCGACAAAATGCGGCATTAGTACCTCATCAATATCAACGGCAATTACCTGTTTCTTGCTCATAAACTCTCCGCCAGCAAAACGTCAATGACATTATCTTGTGTAATCGTTTCTACCGGAATACCGTAGGCATTTGTAAAGGCGCGCCCGCCGCGCGTTTTGCTGGTCTTGCTCCATTTTACCTCATAGGCCTTAAATGTGTCCGTACCCTTAATGACAATATCTACCTCACCGCCATCGGTCTTACGCCAGAAGAAAATATTAAACCTATCGCCCTGCAACAGATTCTTTTTGGCGATTTCTGCCATGACCCAGTTTTCAAACAGCGAACCGATATCGCTCCTGAGCGGCGACATAGAAAACTCTTTTAACAGCGCATTGCGCACCCCTGTGTCCCAAAAGAAGATTTTGCGATCTTTAGAAATCTCATTCCGCAAGTTTGTACTGTAAGAGCCGACCGTAAATATAACGTACGAACGTTCAAGCAGCTGTAGGTAATCCTGCACTGTAGGACGCGTTACATTTAGCGCGTTTGCCAGCTCGCTAACATTGACCTTGCTACCGGCCTGATAGGCAAGGAGTGCCAGCAGTCGTTTGATTAAGTCTGGTGATTTAACAAGGCCGTTGTACAAGACATCGCGCAGCAAATAGTCCGATGTTAGTTCCGCCAGGCACTCTTCTTTGTTTGTAGATGTGACAACTTCCGGATAACCTCCATAGACCATGTGTCCTAATACCAAACCGTTTATCTGTACGGCCCAGTACTCTTTTAGCAAGTCGTTTGTTAGCTCCTTAGAATACCAGTCTTGATTCCGGAGTAACTCCTCAAACAGTAGTGGCGTCAGGAATATTTTTCTGTTGCGCCCTGTTAACGGCTCGGCCGTGGCATCCAACAGATCTAAGCTGGAGGAGCCTAACAGAACAATTTTTGTTGCAACATTTGAGTCATACCAGCCTTTGACTATCCTCCCTACCTCTGGCAAATTCTGCGCCTCATCAATTATCAGTAGTTCTGGGTCGCCCAATGTATTCATGGCTGTTTCAACAGATTGAGCGCTGGCAGTCATTAAGCGATTTCTATCCGTTACTACATCGCAGTTCAGGAACAAACTTTTGGTATGCTTGGCAAACGGCTCCACCAGCGTTGTCTTACCAACCTGGCGCGCACCCAAAAGCATGATAACCTTCTTGCCCTTTAAGAGCTCAGACAGTTTTGATTCGGCTAATCTATGTATGTACATGTGTTACATTATACAAAAAACATCTGTTTTCTGTAAAGTGCACTATACAAAAAACATAGATAATTTGTATAGTTACCCTGTTAGCGTTTATCGGCAAAATACGCCTCTACGGCTGTCCAGTCCACGCAGCGCGTGACGCCCGCCGGCAAATCATCGTGTTTATTCCACCCGCGGTCACCAAATAACACGGCTTGCACCCCTGATTCAGCTGCCCCAAAACAATGCTTAATCTGGTCGTCTATTAGGTAATCTACCCCGTGTTCAACGAGTAAATCCCGCTTGGTGCGCGTGACATTCTTTGCAGTAATCACGCCATCATAGATGCCACTAAAATAGACCCTGTCAAAAATTCCACCGTAATGTTTCTTTAGCCAGCTATGTGTTGCCTCTGTTAGGCTGCTACGACGCGAGGTTGCAATAATCAGCTCGTAGTTCTCTTTTAATTTAAGAAGGGTCGCCAATGCATCGAAATTGGGTGCGATAGCAAGAAAAAGTGCTGGGTCGTGCAGCTGCTGGGCGCGGCGGGTTGTTTCATCGCGATCAACTCCCCACACCTGGCCGTAATCTTCATTAAAATCATCGTGCGTCAGATTACTTTGCCAGTTACGGTTGCTGTAGTCCACAAAAAAACTCGCAAAATCTGCCAGCACATCGTCAATATCAACGGCAATTATAGGCTTATTTTTCATTGCAGCGATGTCTTGCTGACCCGGCTCTTAGCCTCATTTGCCACCGTTTTTAGGAACTCATCCATGGCGCGCGGCGCTGGCTCTTGGCCTTCTACCTTTAGGTCTGCGCGGACGCGCGGCGTGACATCGCCGCCGCCGATTTCGCGCTCGCCTAGCACTAGCGTGTACGGTACTTTAGCCACCTCTGCGGCGCGGATTTTTTTGCCGACGGATTCGTTGGAATTGTCTACAACTGCCCTTAGGCCCAATTTGCGTGCGGCCTGGCGGACGTTTTCTGCAAAGTCTAGCGTGTCGTTTTCTTGGTTGACGGTTATTAATCTAATCTGTTCCGGCGCGTTCCAAACCGGGAATTTGCCGGCGGTGTGCTCTATGTAAACACTCAGGAAGCGCTCGTGCGACCCCATGACGGCGCAGTGCAACATAACAATCCGCTCCGGCTCCCCTTCTTCGTTTGTGCAGGTCAGATCAAAGCCCTCCGGCTGGTTAAAGTCCAGCTGGATGGTGGCTAGTTGATGCTGGCGCCCAAGGGCAT
>JAGQNO010000033.1 GCA_020428025.1 Candidatus Saccharimonadota bacterium
GATTTTAGCCAGGTAGGCTTCTGTCTGCTGGCCAGAGCGAACCCCCTCTATAAAGCCGCCCTGCTTCTGCAGGTTTTCTGCGATCTCTTTAGCGTTGAATGTAATGCTGGTGTAGAAGAACGTAAACAAGAAGACTAGCAGGAAGTAAACGGCTGGGTAGATATATGCCTTGAGCCCTTGCGTAGCAAATGTCTGCGCAGATGGTTGCTGGAACCATGTAACCAAATTTGTCCCCAGCTCTGCTAAGCGGGCGCTGTGGTTGCTGGTTAGTAGTTGCCCCACAAAGCTTGGCACACTTAGGAATGCGACAGCAAAGATGATTGGCACCACACCAGCGGTAATCATCTTAACCGGCAGAATAGTGGTAATACCACCGTAGGCTCGGTTGCCCTGCACGCGCTTGGCATAGTTAACAACTAGGTTACGCGCCGCCTCGTTAAGTTTAACCACAATCCAGGTAGTAAGGATAACGGATGCAATAAGCCCCAGGCCATACAGTGCAGCCTTATTAGTGATTGGCCAGTCCCGACCAAAGAAGTGCCAACGCGGGTTATTCCTCATGCCAGCCTCAAACATCTGAATAATTTCTGCCGGCAAACGGCTCACAATACCAACCGTAATGATCAGAGATATACCATTGCCAACGCTCTGCTCCGTAATCAGTTCTCCCAGCCACATCAGAATCATAGAACCACCGGTGAGCGCGGCCACCATAAGGGCCCACTGCCACATGCCTGCGTTTGCGGTAATATCGCCAATACCGCCAATGCTTTGCGCAGATTGTTTAATTAGATAAATGGAGCCAATGGATTGAATAATAGCCAACGGGAAAGTAAGGATACGGGTGTACTGGTTGATTTTCTTCTGACCAAACTCTCCCTCTTTGTGTAGCGCCTCTAACTGCGGGATAGCCTTGGTAAGCAGCTGCATGATAATGCTGGCGTTAATGTACGGACCTAGGCCGGCAATCATGATACTAAAGTTAGCCATGGCGCCGCCAGACAGCACGTTAATAAAGCTTAGGAACTGCGGGGTGTTGCTGGAGTTAAACAGGTTTTGCAGGACTTGGTGCAGGGTTTGCGCATCGCCCAGGGGCACCGGAATGTGCGCCAGGACGCGGAATACTAATAGAATACCCAGCACCGCAAAGATGCGCTTGCGCATATCTGCGTGGCCAAATGATTTGCCAATGATTTTCCAGTTCATTAATTTCCCTCTTTGCTATTAGTATGCCACAAGTATGTTTGATTATCTATCAAAAAGAGCTGGGACTTCAGCTGCGAAATTGACAACAACAGCTCCGGTCGGACCGCCATAAACACTATCGACACGTCCTTGCTTTACCAAAGCTTGGCCAATCTTGAATGACAAATTGAGGATAGTTTCACCTTCTCCAATGTTTGCTTGATGAACAGAAAAGTCTTCGTTAGCATCAAAATAAGCAATAGAGTCGGGATCCACAACTCCTGCGGACTTCAAAACCTTTTCTTGGAACTTCCCCAGGGGTGGCTTAAAAGCCACCATTGCTTGGCCTTCTTCAGTTTTAAAAAGCCTCATTTGAGTATGCCCACTTGCCCATTCTGGTTGATTGAATGGACTCCAAGGCATGATTACTTTTTCTTCTCGACTTTAGTGCGCTGCTGCCGGGCAACCTTTTCAAAGCTGCCGCCAGCTTCTTGCAGCTTGGCAATAGCAGCCTGAGAGGCACCAGAAAGCTTTACGGTAACAGCGGTCTTTACATCGCCCTTGTTTAGAAGCTTAACGCGGTCAAAGGCGCTGGCGATTAAGCCGGCTTCCGCCAAGACCTGCGCGTCAACAACTTTAGCTTTTAGAGCGTCTAACTGGCCAGTGTACACATTGTGTGCTTTAGCGCGGTGGCTGGTAAAGCCAGGCAGTTTTGGCAGGGCCTGCATAAGTGGGTTCTGACCACCCGCAAAGCCGGGCTTAGCCTTGGCGCCGGTGCGGGCGCCCTGACCCTTGGTACCACGACCGGCGGTTTTACCCTGGCCGGCGCTAATGCCGCGCCCAACGCGCTTGGTTTTGCGGTTCTTGGATAGTTCTAGTTCGTGATATTTCATTACTTAGCCTCCTTCTTAGCGGCAGGCTTCTTGGCGGTAACCCAGTTCTTAGCCGGAACCATTTGCTGCAGTGCGGCAATGGTGGCGTAAGCAGTGTTGGTCTTGTTAGTAGAACCGATTGACTTGCTCATGGCATTAGACACACCAGCTACTTCTAACACGGTGCGCACGGCACCGCCGGCAATCAGACCAGTACCAGCGCTAGCTGGCATGATGAGGATATTAGCGCCACCAACTTTAGCCTGAGCCTCGTGCGGCAAGGTACCCTTGTATAGTGGTACGGCAATCATGTTCTTTTTTGCAACTTCTGTAGCTTTGGTAACAGCGGCGGTTACATCGGCGCCCTTAGCGGAGCCAATGCCAACTTTGTTCTTGCGGTCACCCACTACTACTAGAGCGCGGAAGCGGAAGCGGCGGCCGCCTTTTACAACGCGGGCCACGCGGTCGATGTGCAGGGTGCGCTCATCAAATTGCTTTTCTTCTGGTGCCATCTCTGGCCGACGCGGACGGCGGTCAGTTTGCTGGCGACGGTGCTGCGGCGTAGCGGCGTTCTGAGCGCCGGCTTCTGCGGCAGCTGCTTTGAGTTGTTCTGCTTGGTCTGCCATATTAGAACTCCAATCCTTCTTTACGGGCTGCATCAGCTAGAGCCTTGACGCGGCCGTGGTATAGCTTAGGTCCGCGGTCAAAGACAACGGCTTTAACCTTGGCGGCTTTAGCTTTTTTAGCAATGTCTGTCCCAACGGTGGCGGCTTTATCGGTCAAAGAACCCTTGGCCTTGGCGCCCACGGTGCTGGCGGCTGCCAGCGTCTTGCCGGTGGTGTCATCGATTATCTGGGCACTGACATGCGTTAAAGAAATGTGAACGCTTAGGCGTGGGCGCTCAGTGGTGCCCTTAGCAGTAGCGCGGACGCGCGCGGCGCGCTGACGGCTACTGGCGATTTTGGTAGTTACTTTAGCCATGACTATTTATCCTTTCCGCTCTTACCGCTCTTGCGCAAAATGCGCTCGTTTTCATACTTAATACCCTTGCCCTTGTACGGTTCAGGCTTCTTCAGGGCACGAATCTCTGCCGCTACCTGACCAACTTGCTGCTTATCAATACCGCTGACGGTAATAGTGTTCTGCTGCACCTCGGCCTGAATCCCTTGAGGCAGCTTGTAATTAACTTCGTGGCTAAAACCCAAGTTCATTTTTAGGGTGTCGCCAGCTAGGGCTACACGGAAACCAACGCCGTTAATTTCTAACTTCTTAGAGAAACCGGTGGTCACGCCCTGGACCATGTTGTTAATAAGGGCGCGCAAGAGCCCGTGCTTGGCGCGGTTCTTGGGCTCATCGTTATCACGGGTGACGGTTAAAACGCCGTCTTCTATGGTTACTTTTACGCCCTCAAGCTGAGGGGTTTCCAGGTTGCCCTTAGACCCAGACACCTTGATGGCATCTGAATCGACAGTGATTGTCACACCGCTTGGGATCTGAATGGGTAGTTTTCCTATTCGACTCATATTATCCTTTCTTATTTCTTTCCATATCCACTAAATCTGTGCCGATTACTATTATCAGCGATTTGCTGAAGGCGATCTGTACCCAGGCTTGTTTCGTTTACCGGGAACTGGAACGTGCGGCTCAGCTTTTGATTCTCTTCAATTCTCTGTTGAATAGCGGTTAATAGCCTCTTATTATCTATGCCGGCTGCCTCCATATTGTGAAAAAGCGCATCTACTTCACCGTCCAAAACTTCATGCTTCAGACAGCCGTAAAAGTCCTGTTCTTTGTAATATGTTGGGCCTTCATAGTGTGTCATATTAGTAAACCTTGCAGACCAACTCTCCACCAACATTGGCTTTCTTGGCGGCTTCGCCGGTCATCATGCCTTTGGAGGTAGATACGATTACTACGCCGCGGCCGCGCTTGACCACAGGGATTTCAGCGGCGCTAGAGTAGTGGCGACGGCCAGGGGTGCTCAGACGCTTAATTTCTGTGATGCGGGCAGCTTCGTGGTCGCCGCAGATGCGGATGGTCAAAACTTTGCCGGGGCCGTTGGTGGCTTTGGCAACGCTGACGCTGTCAACAAAATTGGACTCTTTAAGCAGCTTGGCAACAGCTTCTTTAACGTTGCTGTGCGGCAGGCTGACCTCGTTTTTACGCACGTTGATGGCGTTGCGGATGCGAGTGAGCATGTCGGCAATTGGATCGGTAGATGTGGTGCTCATATTACCAGCTCGCTTTCGTTACACCAGGGATTTCTCCCTTGCTTGCGTGTTCGCGGAAACTAATGCGGGATAGGCCAAACTGGCGCATGTAGCCGTGCGGCCGACCGGTTTCGTTACAGCGATTCTTCTTGCGGGTGGGGCTAGAGTTACGTGGCAGCTTGGCCAAACCCTCTAGGTCGCCCAGTTCTTTCAGTTCGCGGCGCTTGGCGGCGTACTGCTCTATCATTTTTGCCCGTTTTGCATCGCGGGCCTGGTTGGACTTTCTTGCCATTATTTGGTCTCCTGTTCTGTTAGGCTTCCACCTCTTTCTTCGGCTAACATAATTATTGTTTGAGCTGAATAAGTCAGAATGCAGCCCGGAACAGTATTACAAGCCGCTTTTAAATCATCAGTATTCTCGCTTATACCATATTGCCGAACACCCAATTTGAAACAATTTCGGTCGCACGGGTCAGCATATGCAGAAATAACTTGCTCGCCGCTAGCTGCGCCCGAACCCAAAGGCTCACTATTAAAACGACCACTTTCAAAGCCCATTATTTGGCCTCCTTCTCAAACGGCATGCCGAATTTTTCTAGTAGAGCGCGGCTGTGAGCCGGCTCATGAGCATTGATTACAAACACAACTTGCAGACCGTGGGCGGTGGTGGTTTCTTCAAAGGTCAGCTCCGGGAAGACAGACTGATCGGTTAGACCCAGGCTGTAGTTACCCTGCTTGTCAAAACCGCGGGGGTTTACACCGTGGAAGTCGCGTAGGCGCGGCAAGACTAGGGTAATTAGGCGGTCCATGAACTCGTAGGCGCGCTCACCGCGCAGAGTAACTTTAAGACCAATCTTGTTGCCTTCGCGCAGCTTAAAACCGGCAATGCTGTTCTTGGCAATGGTTTCCACTGGCTGCTGGCCGGTGATTTTGCGCAAAGTGTTGGTGGCAACTTCCATAGCCTTTTTGTCATCCTTGGCGCGGCCCAGGCCAACATTTAGGACAATCTTTTCTAGACGTGGAATCTGATGGACGTTGCCAAGCTTAAGCTCTTTCATGAGCTCTGGTGCAGACTTTTCTACATATTGGGTGTGGAGTCGAGCGTGCATTACTTGATCTCCTTTCCGGTGCTGGTAAAGACGCGGGTTTTGTTGCCGTCTTTATCTACCTTCATGCTAATGCGGCTGGGCTTCTTGGAAGTTGGTTCTACAATAGCAACCTTGCTTACCCAGATTGGCTTGGTTAGGTCAATGATGCCGCCTTGGGGGTGGGCCTTGTTAGGCTTCTGGTGCTTTTTAACGACGTTAATGCCTTCTACCGTGACCTTGTTGAGGAATGGGTGCGTAGCGGTCACTTTGCCAGTTTTGCCCTTTTCTTTGCCGGCCAAAACCACAACGGTGTCGCCCTTCTTGAGCTTAATCTTGTACTTCTTTACTTCTTGAACTTTCATTATAGGACCTCCGGCGCCAGGCTGATGATTTTGCTGTAGCCCATGTCGCGCAGTTCACGCGGGACCGGACCAAAGATACGGGTGGCGCGTGGCTGCTTGTCATCGCCGATGATTACAGCGGCGTTATCGTCAAACTTAATGGTGCTGCCGTCTTTGCGGCGAATCTGATCCTGAGTGCGCACCACAACGGCGCGGACCACGGATTTCTTCTTTACTGTGCCGCCAGGCTGAGCCTGCTTGACAGTGGCGGTAATGATATCGCCCACGCGAGCGTAGCGGCGGCGGGTGCCACCCAGTACGCGGATGCAGAGGATTTCCTTAGCGCCGCTGTTGTCAGTTACGACTAGGCGGGATTCTTGTTGAATCATTACTTTTCTTCCTCCTCAGCCTCTTCCACCTTGGTAGCGGCTAGGCTGCCAGCGCGCAGCTTTGGCTTCTCTATAATGCGGTCCAGCGTGTGGCGCTTGCGGGCGCTTAAGGGCCGACATTCAGAGATAGAAACTTTGTCACCAACTTCTGCCTCGTTCTTTTCATCGTGCGCCATAAATTTGGTGCTTACCGTGTACTGCTTGCGGTACAGCGGGTGAGTTTTGCGGGTGTTTACCGTCACGACAATGGTCTTATCGCCCTTGGTCGAGCTGACGGTGCCTTGCATGGTCTTCGCCATTATCGTGCCTCCTTGGTTAGTTGCTCACCCAAGACGGTCAACAGGCGGGCTAGCTGCTTGCGGCGGGCACGGACTAAGCGAACATTGCTGTTTTCGCCCAGGTGCGTGCGGCGCTTCAGGTCAGCGATTTCCTCGCGCAGTTTAGTTGTCTCACGGGTAAGTTCTTTGGTAGATAGTTTACGGATTTCAGCGACTTTCATTACGCCTCCTCCTTGCTCAAGAATTTAGTCTTCACGGGCAACTTGTGGGCAGCCAGGCGCATTGCTTCGCGGGCAATTTCTTCCGATACACCCTGCATTTCAAACAGGATAGTACCCGGACGAACTTTAGCCACAAAGAATTCTGGTGAACCCTTGCCGGAACCCATTTTAACGTC
>JAGQNO010000034.1 GCA_020428025.1 Candidatus Saccharimonadota bacterium
TATGGTGGGAGAAATGCGCGATAAACAAACGGCCGACTTAGGCGTGCAAGCCGCCCTGACCGGCCACTTAGTTTTTACTACGCTGCACACCAATAACGCCGCCACCTGTCTGCCTCGTCTCTTAGACATGGGCGTAGAACCATTCTTAATTGCCAGTACAGTCCGGGCCGTGATTGGCCAGCGCCTGGTGCGGCGTCTGTGCGTAGACTGCCGCGAGGTCGTCAAGCCAGATGCTAACCTGTTAAGGGAGCTGGAGAACACCTTCCATATCAGCACCTTTGGCGGTATTAAGCACATCAACGAGCTAGAAAAATCGGCGCTGGAAGACGGTATTGGCAAGCAAAGCACTCCTACCATGGGCAGCACGGCCAGCAATATTACGTCTATTTACAAAGCGCACGACAACGGCTGCGACGCCTGCAATCACACCGGTTACAAGGGGCGAATCGGCATTTACGAGGTGCTCAGCAACTCCCCGGCCATCCAAAGCCTGCTGGTGGGCGACACTACCAGCGAGAAGTTAAACGATGCTGCTGTAAAAGAAGGCATGCTTACTATGCAAATGGACGGCCTCATTAAAGCCGTCCGCGGACAAACCACCATTGAAGAAATCTTAAGGGTCACCACCACACAGGAATAATATGCTACTTGCCTACAAAGCCACCAACAAAGAAGGAAAAATCGTCTCTGGCACCGTAGAGGCTGCCGACCGCGACGAGCTCATAACTTCTCTAAAGCGACAAAATCTGCGGCCACTCACCATTGTTAAAACCAACAAAAAGCCGGGAGAAAAAAGAAGCCTATTTGGCCCCAGCAAAAAGGTAAAGTTGCAAGATTTAGTGGTCTTTACGCGCCAATTATCTACCATGATTAGCGCCGGCGTGCCAATTGTGCGCAGCCTCTCTGCCCTGGCGGCAGATAGTGAAAGCCCGGCCATGCGCACCGCACTGATGCAGGTCACCAAAGACGTGGAAGGCGGTCACACCTTGGCGGAATCGTTAGCTAAGTATCCCAATATTTTTAGCGATGTCTACGTTAACATGGTCAAGGCCGGAGAAGCCGGCGGTATTTTGGACGACATCCTAAAACGTCTGGCCCTGCAAGTAGAGCTGGACGCCTCTATTAAGAAGAAGATTAAAAGCGCCAGCATGTACCCGATTGTTATCTTGTGCGTGACAGTGCTCGCTTTCTTTGGCATCATGCTGTTTATTGTGCCCAAACTGGCAGAAATCCTGACCGGCCTGGGCGGCCCCGGCGCCAAGCTGCCTATTTACACAGAAATCCTACTTAAGAGTAGTCACTACTGCACTATACCCAGCATCGTGCAGCACATCCCGCTCATAAATATGATTCCTGGCATTAATAAAATGCCCAACCTGGTGCTGGGAATGATTCTTATGGGCATAGGCCTGTTCTACCTAAAAAGGTACATCGACACTCCAGCGGGCAAGTACAAATTCCACTACTTCCTGCTGCACGCGCCGATTTTTAAAACAGTGGTGCTTAAGATTGCGGTAGCCCGATTTGCCCGCACCTTTGCCAGCCTAATGGGCAGCGGCGTCAGCGTGCTGGACGCCCTGAGTGTTACTGGCGGCGCCATCGGCAACAAGGTCATAGAAGCAGAACTAAAAGCGGCAGCTCAAGAGGTCAAGGCCGGCAAGCCGCTCAGCCAGCCCATTAGCCAAAGCAAGTACTTCCCGCCTATTGTGGCCCAGATGCTTCTAGTGGGTGAAGAAACTGGCCAAATTGACACCGTACTGGTTAAAATTGCCGATTTCTATGAGGAAGAGGTCTCTGTCCTGATTGACGGTTTGGCGGCGCTGATTGAGCCACTGATGATTGTCGTACTGGGCGCCGCCGTGGGCTTGATTGCGGCTTCCGTCATGGGGCCAATCGCCAATATGTCCAAGGCTGCCAGCAGTACCGAGTAAAAACTAGGCTTGACTGCTTCGCGCTTATGGTTATAATCAGAGGCAGATAGTCTCGGTTCATGCCGGTGACAATCGATATTAAAAAATTATTAAAAAAGGAGGGTGGGTCCTCATGAACCTACTTAATAAGAAACGCGATCAAGGCGGTTTCACCATTGTGGAACTTTTGATTGTTATTGTGGTCATTGCCATCTTGGCCTTATTGGTTGTTACAACCTATGGTGGCGCAAAAGCTAAATCTCGCGACGCCAAGCGCGTCAGCGACCTTCAGGGTATTCAGACCCAGCTAGAAGCATTTTTTGCCAGCAACGACTACTACCCAGCCGCAGTGGACCTAAACACCGCCAGCTGGCGCACCACCAACATGAAGAGCCTGGACGCAAACCTGTTGTCTGACCCTTCTGACACGGCTAACCAAACTGTTTCTACCAGCACCGCAGTTGCGGGCGGCAAGAAATATGGTTACGTAGCAACGCATTCAGACGGCACCACCGCCTGCACCACCGGTGACACGGAGTGTTCTCAGTACGTCTTGAGCGCCTACCTAGAAGTACCAAAGAGTGTTACTTCTAAGAACAGCTTGGGCAGCTAATCTAATTAGCGCTTAAAACACAGAACCCTCGGAATTCCCGGGGGTTTTGTTATACTAATAATCATAAGCCGTATGAAACAATCGTCAAGAAGTGGGTTTACCGTTGTTGAAGTGCTGGTTACCATTATCATTATGGGCGTTGCTATAGGCAGTATTAGTAGTCTTTTTATTAGTGCCCGCAATGTCCAAGTGCAAACACTGCGTTACGACCAAGCTACTCGTGCCGCCGCCAAACAGATTGAATCACTCCGCAATAATAACTACTCCAGCCTGGTCAGTGGCAGCACAATCAATTTTACAAGCAGCCTACCCAGCTCACTACCAAATGCCACGGGCACGGCCGCAATTAGTGCACCCGCAGCCGACTTACGGCGAGCCGATGTGACAATCACCTACGTTTCATACGGTAAAACCCGCACTGTTAAACTCAGCTCTCTTATTGGCCAGATTGGAATATCTCAATGAAACACCAACAGGGCTTTACCATTGTGGAGCTTATGGTGGCAATCTTTATAACTACGCTTATCACCATTGTTATTACTGACTACATGATGCAGAACACCCGTTCCTCAATTATTACTTCTAGTCAACAGAACATTTTAAGAGAGATTGAACAATCCTTAGATGAGGTCGCGACTGATATCCGCGTCAGCGCCAATGCCGACACCAACAACCGCAACGCCGACCCCAACGCACCAACCAATGGCGACCAGTACAGCTGGGCTTCCAACGCCAACACACTCGTACTTGCCAAGGCTGCGCAAACACCTGGCGGCAACATTATGTTCTCAGACCCGCAGCATTACGTGACCCACAAAGATAATCTGATTTATTTTGTTAAAAATGGCACGCTGTACCGGCGACGTGTCGCTGCGCCCATCGGCGGAAATGGAAACCCTACTACCTGCCCAGTCAACCTGGCAACTAGTAGCTGCCCCAAGGACAGAGAACTACTCCACAATGTCACTAACTGGCAGGTAGAGTATCTTGACGGAAATAATGCAGCGGTGGCACCCACCAATGCCCGATCAGTCCGCCTAACGCTCAGTGCGGCAGAGAAAAAATATGGCAAACTACAGAGTGCCAGCTACACAACTTGGATGGTATTTAGAAATGATTAAAAAAACTTCTGAACAAGGTATGGTGCTTGTCACGGCAATTATTATTATAGCCGCCCTAACAATTGTGGGCCTTGCCCTAATGAGCCAAGTCACCAACCAATATTCACTGACTACCATAAATCAAGCCAAGAATAACGCCCTCTACACAGCGGAGGCCGGTGTAGAACAAACCATTGCAGCATTAAACACCGACGATAACTTTGGCGGTTACCCACTGCCCCAGGTTTTTTTTAACAATCCCACTCAGGGTTACGGCACCTTTACTGCAACTATCGCTCCGGGGAACGCTAACTCCAAAGTTATCACCGGCACGGGCAATATCTATCATTACAACGACCACAATCGACTCATAAGCTCTAAGACGGTTCGCGTAACTGTTGTAGGAACTACATCGGAAGGCTATTCTGTGTACACCGGTCCAGGGGGTCTCAAACTGGTTGGTAGCGCAAATATCACCAACTCTTCTGTGTATGTTAACGGCAAAATTTCTTTAACGGGAGCAGCTAAAATCGGCACCATTAACAAGCCCTTGGAAGTCGATGCCGCAAATTTGGCCTGCCCAACGGGCGCTAACCCTGGGCCCTCCTACCCTTCTCTCTGCAGTGGCGTCCAGCCCATAAGTCTGGCTCAGAGCACAAATATTTATGGTACGGTTTGCGCAACTGGTCAAACGAGCACTGGACCCAACAACAATATTCAACCTGGTAATGGCGGCCAGGGATTAGTTGTTGGCTGCACCGCTCCCAGTGTTTCGCCGCCTAGCTACGACCGCGCTGGCCAGATTGCGGCCGTGACCACCACTTCTGGCAGCACCAGTAATCCTTACGCCTGCAAGGGGGGCAACAGCAGTATCACTTGGCCTGCAAATTTGCGTCTTAACGGTAACGTAAGCGTTGGCAGCAGCTGCAAAGTTAGGATTATGGGTAATGTATACATAACGGGCACGCTAACCATCAACGGCGCCGCCACAATAACTGTTGATAATTCTCTAGGCACTACCCCACCTATTATCTTGGCAGATGGCAAGATTCAGATGAATGGCTCAGGCGGCATTCTTACCAACAGCAGCGGCACTAGCATTAAGTTTATTAGCTGGGCTAGTAATGCGCCGTGCGGTAATGCCTGCACCACTATAACCGGCACCAATCTCTACAATACTTCTACCTATGAAACAATTTATGTTGGCGGCGCTGTTAATGTGCCCGGTGCAATCTTCCAGGCCTACTGGGGCCAGGTGACCATTGCCGGCAGTGGCAACATTGGCTCCGCCGTAGGCCAAACCGTGCAGCTCAGCGGGTCTGGCACAGTTACCTTTGGCACTAAGATTGCCAGTGGCGTGAGTACCTGGACCATTAGTAGCTATCAAATCGTCTATCCTGGCCACTAGTGGTATACTTTAAGCATAAGCAATTTGTAAATGGGCACCGCAAACAAAATACCGAATCTATTCACAGCCAAGCCGCTGTTTGGGCTGGACATTGGTCGTAGCTCGCTCAAGATTGTGCAATTGTCTCACCAGGCAACCAAAATCAAAAAAAACGATAAGCACAAGGGGGCGCGCTACCCATTGCCGCATGTCATAAGCTACGGCTCCACCGATTTTGACCCGGCCGCCATTGAAGACGGCGTAGTAGTTCAGCCAGAGCTCATTGCACAAGCCGCCAAACAGCTCTTTGAGAAACGCCTCATTGGCGATGTCACCAGTCGCCGCGCGGCACTTACCATTCCCTCTTACAGAAGTTTTACCCGTTCCATCCAACTGCCACTCATGGATGATCATGAAATGGAGGAAGCAGTCAGACTAGAGGCAGAGCAATACATCCCCGTGCCGCTTGACGACTTATATCTAGATTACACGCTACTCTCTAAAGATAAGAATGGGCTAGAGGTTCTGGCTGTAGCCGTACCGCGCAACATCGTCGATTCATACCTGGAGCTTTGCGCCATTATTGGCCTGGAGCCCGTATTAATAGAGACAAGTTCCAGCTCTGTGGCCCGTCTCATTAGCCATGACGACCAAAGCGATGTCCCTACAATAATCATAGACTTTGGCTCAGTCAGCTCCGATATTAGCATTTACGATGGCGGTCTGGTTACCAGCGGCACCGTAGAAGGCGGCGGCGCCGACTTTACCAAGGCAATCCAAGAGGGGCTGTCTGTAACCAGCGCAGAAGCCGGCATTATTAAGACCAAG
>JAGQNO010000035.1 GCA_020428025.1 Candidatus Saccharimonadota bacterium
AAGCATCGGAAGCCCGCCGCAAGCTGATTGGCTCTGGTGACCGATCAGAAAAAATCCGCACCTATAACTTCCCCCAAGACCGCATTACGGACCACCGCATTGGCTACAGCCGCTCCAACATTCCGGGCGCGCTGGCCGGCAGCATAGATGACTTACTAGAAGAGCTGCAGAAAGCTGAGCACGAGCTTTTGAGCGCGGAATGAAAACGCTGATTACGGGCCGACCTGGAACTGGCAAATCTACTGTTGCCAAAGCACTTGTTGAACGCGGTTATAATGCCATTGACCTAGAAGAAATCCCCGACGCAATTAGACTGGAATATGCCGGCACAGGCCAGCCCGCCAAATGGCCAGAAGGCTTTGTTGATTGGAGCAAATACGCCTGGAATATCCAAGCCAAGGTTCTAGAAGATTTGCTTGAGAAACAGGGAGAAAACGATGTTTATGTGGCCGTCTCTGCCAGCAACCAAAGTCGTTTTTATGACTTATTTGATAAGCTCTTTGTCCTGACTGTTGATAACCCCGAAACGCTCAAACACCGCCTTGAAACAAGAAATGTTCATGAGTATAACCAGGGTCCAGAAAATATTGCGCGGGCCGTCCAAAAATACACCGAGCGAACTAATGAGTTGATTGCGGCAGGACTACTGCCTATTGATAACTCTAGGCCTCTAGACATAGTCTTACAAGACATTGTAAGCCACACAACTTGACCAAAACCTACTTTTTATATACAATGCATGTATGACTACAGTTATAAGTGTTAAACTTGATAAAAATGTTAAGGAATCGGCCCAAGAAGTTGCTAAAAGCGCTGGGTTGACGTTAAGCGCGCTCATTAATTCTTATTTGCATCAGATTGCAGCCACCCGGCGGATTGAGCTCTATGCCCCAGAGCCCATGACACCTCATCTAGAAAAATTAATTGCAGAAGTTGAACAAGAGCTTGCGGAGCGCAAGCCCAATCAGGGCTACAGCAATGCTAAAGACTTCTTGGCTGCTCTAAAAAAATGACAATCGATTTTTTGCCTAAGTTTAAAAAACAATACAAGCGATTGCCTGCAAAAATGCAGCGGCAGTTTGATAATCGTTTAGAACTTTTTTTAGACGACCCTTCCGCGCCACAGCTCCGAATCCACCCGCTAAAAGGTAACTACGCCGGCTACTGGAGCATGAATGTGAACGGCGATTTACGTGCCCTATACGTCAAACAGGGCGACCAAATTATTATCTTTGCTCTGATTGGCACGCATAGTTCTTTATATGGAAAGTAGGCTATGAAAATCTTGGTCACCGGCCGCGCCGGCAGCGGCAAAACCACCTTGGCCGCTGAACTTGCCAGCCGCGACCTTGCGGCCTACGACGGCGACACCTACCCAAACCTTGCCTACTGGCGCAACCTTGCCACCGGCCAAAATCTAGCCAAGAACTTCCCTGTCGATTACAGCGTAGAAAAATACGGCTGGTACTGGGACCCTGCGGTTATGGGCCGCCTCCTTAGCAGCGCCGCCGATGTTATTCTCTGCGGATCAGCCGACAACATGGCCGATTTCTACCCTGCTTTTGACAAACGTTTTATTCTTAACGTTGAACCGTGGGAGCAGCTACATCGCCTGCAAAACAGAGAGCACGGCTACGCCAAGGATGACCCGGAGCTTCAGCGGAAAATCGTTGAAGAGCAAGCGCAGCTAGTGGCAAACGCCAGTCAGATTGGCGCCACCCTACTCAACGCTCAGCTGCCTATTGATGCATTGGCAGACAAAATAATTGAGCAGCTCCATGCGTAGTAACGACTGGCTGCAGCAGGCGCAGCAAAAATTAGAGCAAGCCGGCGTAGATTCTGCCCGGCTGGATAGTTTGATACTACTGGAGCATGTCAGCGGCAAAAATCGCGCACACATTCTTGCATCGCCAGATAGCCTGCTGACTAAGGAACAGATAGCCGCCCTAAATGACCTGCTGAACCGCCGCGCCAACCACGAACCCATGTCGTACATTATTGGCTACCAGGAGTTCTACGGCCGAAAGTTTATGGTAAATAACCAGGTCTTGGTGCCGCGCCCAGAATCGGAAATCATTATAGAAATGGCTGTAAAATTGCAGCCAAAAAAAGTGATTGATATTGGCACCGGTAGCGGCGCCCTGGCCATTACGGCCGCGCTTGAACTGCCGAACGCAAACGTTTTGGCGGTAGATATTGACCCTGCCTGCCTTACGGCTACCAAAGAAAATGTTCAGGTGCTAGCACCGGGGCGCGTGCAGACCAAAGAGAGTAACCTTTTACTGGCCATTGCGGACCAAGAACTGGCTGGAGCCACCCTACTCTGTAATTTGCCCTATGTACCGGACGATTTACAGATTAATCGTGCTGCTCGGCACGAGCCTCAGCTAGCACTATTTGCCGGTCCAGATGGCCTGGATTTGTACAGGGAGTTGTTCATGCAGCTGGCAGAGCGCCCGCCAAAAACGCGGCCGAGTCATATTTTTTGCGAGTCTCTGCCTAGCCAGCACTCAGACCTGAACAAATTAGCAAGCGACCACGGCTGGCAGCTCAAGGCTGAACAAGATTTTATTCAGTGCTTTATTTAATTGCCCGGAGCAACCGGCGCACTGCCAACCGTAATAGAAACTGTGCGGGTATCGGACCCATTTACCACTGTAAGCTCTAACTTGTCGCCCGGTAGGTGTTTGCCTAGGAGGCTGGTCAGGCTGTGTTCGCTATCTATGCTGGTGCCGTCGATTTTGGTAATGATATCACCCACCTTTAGGCCCGCGTCAGCCGCTGGTGAGCCATCTAGAACAGATGGTGAGTCCACAGAGGCGGCCGGCGCAATGTACGCGCCGTTGGTAACAGAGAGGCCGTACTGCTTGGCGATGTCGGCCGTAAGTGGAATGTAGCGGATACCCAGGTAGGGTCGCTCAAATTTGCCGGTTTTTATGGCATTTTGGACCAGACCCTTCACGTCGTTAATGGGTATGGCAAAGCCAATATTCTGGGCATTACCGGCAATGGCTACGTTAATGCCAATCACCTGACCGTTTAGGTTTACCAGTGGGCCACCGGAGTTACCTTGGTTAATGGCTGCGTCCGTCTGGAATAAATCGTCTAGGTTTTCTGCGTCTGCCGATGAGGAACCGGCGGTAATACTGCGGCCAAAGCCGCTAATAATGCCGCTGGTAACGGTGTTTTGGAACTGGCCCAAAGCGTTGCCTATGGCCACGACGCCGTCGCCCACGCCTACCTGAGCAGAGTCCCCCAAGACGGCTGGCACCAGTTTCTGCCCTTTAAGGTCCGTAATTTTTAGGAGCGCAATGTCCAATGTGTCGCCGCTACCGGTGCGGCCAATGACTTTTACATCTTTGAGTTCCGTGCCGTTGGACAGGGTTATAGAAATATCGGTTGTCTCCGTGGGCACCACATGCCGATTCGTCAAAATATAGCCATCTGAGGTCAAAATAACACCGGTACCCGCGCCAGCTTGGGTGCTGGGCTGGCTAAAGCCAAAGAAGCTCTGCGTCTGGGTTGTTACCTTTACGTTCACACTTACGACACTAGGGCCGACGTCTTTAGCTATCTTATTAATCAGCTGGCCGGTAGAGGTGACCACCTTTTTTTGATCAGACAATGACCCAAAAGAAAGCTGACTAGACGTTTGGTCTTGCAGCCAAGCACCCCCGTAGCCGGCAACCAAACCAAGCAGCAAAACTAGTGCCGCACCTGAGGCGCGTAGCTTAGCATAGACTTTTTTGGCGCCAGTCCGTGGTCCTACCATACTTGGTAACGTAAAACTAACCTGTTTCCTCTGTGATTGTGGTTTTGGTGTTTCCGCCATAAAAATAGCCCCCTTATTCTTTTAGTTTTACGTTAGAACCTGAAAATTGGCTTAACTACCAACGACTTTGTCGCCCCAATCGGACAAAAGCAAAATCAACAGCACTAATATGCCCATGACGCAAAGTACTTGGCGCCGCAATCGTACAGTTAAATCTGACTGCTGTGCCCTATAGTACAGCCAGGCCAAGCTAAAGCTAATGAGCGTTAGGAGAACGGTGGGCTGGGAGATTACACCGTAGAACAATAGCCAGTGAGCCAAGAGCCAGCTAAGTGCAGCCGCAAAATATGCCCAAATGTAGCTTAGTAGACGACTGTGCTGCTCTTCAAAACCATCAAAGAAATGCCGTGCAGATAAATAGCAGATAAGACTTGCGCAAACGACTAATTCTAAGGCCGCCCATCCTGCGCCCGCCTGATACAATGCACCCAACCCGGCCAGTTGGGCAATACCTGCCTGAACAGAGGTACCCAATGTGCTACTGCGTGGCTTTACTACTAGCAACCAGCCGGCATACAGCGCAGCCCAGACAACCTGCCCCAGCGCTGAATCCGCTTGAATAATAAAGACTACGGCGGACAAACCAACAATAATATCTACTGCGTTGGCACGTAGATTAGCCAGCCAAAAGCGCGGCCGCACCGCAAACATACGCCATTTAGCTAGAACTACCACCGCAAATGCCAGCATTTGCACCGACTGCAGCCGTACTAAAATAACTATTAGTAGCGGGATTAGGAGTGTCAGTCCGTAGTGCGCCAGAAGCGATGCTCCCTTAGCGGGCAAAATCCGTTTTACCACTGTTCTCATCTTGGGTATATGATAGCAGAAAGCTAGCTGTATCGCCATAAGTCGTGCTATAGTTAATGTGACATGCCAGACCAAAACCAAAACCCAAATGGCTCAGTTCCACTACGCCAGCCACCCCTGACGCCGCAAGATATTAGCGCACCCCGTACCAACGTACCGCAGCCTGAACCTCAGGTCATTCAGCCAGAATTTATACCTGTTGTTCCTAAAATACCTAAAGAGCCTAACCGCGGCCTGCGCGACTTTGGATCGTTTGTTGGTATCTTGGCCACAGCCGGCATATTGGCCTTTTTGCTTATAAGTTTTGTGTTTAGGTCTTACGAAGTCGATGGTATCAGCATGCAGACTACTTTAATGAACCAGGACAAGCTGCTCATCTGGAAGATGCCGCGGACTATTGCCAGAATTACAGGCAATCCCTACTTGCCAGCACGTGGCGATGTGGTTATTTTTGATCAAATAGACTTGACCGCCTGCGGTCAAGGCGAAGCTCGTCAGCTCATCAAGCGTGTTATTGCGCTACCAGGAGAAAAAGTGAGTATTGTTGATGGCCACTACATGGTATATAACGCCAGCTACCCACAAGGCTTTGACCCTGACAAAACCTTGGGCTACGACCAGGACGGACACATCCCTACCACCACCGTTACAGGGGAAACATCCGATTTTACGGTAGGCAAAAACCAGGTCTTTGTCTCTGGCGATAACCGTCCATTCAGCTGCGACTCGCGTGCTTTTGGCCCAATTAACGAAAATCAGCTTATTGGCAAGCTAATCATTAGGCTGCTACCAGCTAATAAAATCAAGCTGTTTTAAAACAGCCCAATGATGCGCTCTAGGTCTTGGTCATCCTTGTAGCGGATTTCTAGTTTACCGCCCTTTGCCAAAGGCTTAATCTGAACAACGGCCCCTATCTTTTTGCCCAGCATCTTGGTCTGTGGTGTCTCGTTCTGGGTGCGTTCTGCTACTTTTTCTTTAGATTCACCCTCTTTGTTGGCGGCTGCAAATCGCTCTGCCTGGCGCACATTCCAATCGTGCTTAATAATCTTTTCTAGTAGTTCCTGCTGCAGCTGCGGCCACTGTTCTAGAGATAAAATTGCTCGAGCATGCCCCTCTGTTATACGGTTGTCTTCCAACGCTTTTTGAGCTTTTTTGGGCAACTTAATAAGACGAATGATATTGTTTACGGT
>JAGQNO010000036.1 GCA_020428025.1 Candidatus Saccharimonadota bacterium
ATTTGCCGCCAGCTGCGCTAATTGCAGCTCGAGTCAGTAAACAAGGGTTTGTAGTAGTGTTGACCGGCTGGCCATTGGCGTCTACCGCTGCTGCACCCGCGTCGTTCCATGCGGTGGTAGTAGCGCTGGTTGTGCTGCCTGCGCACCCACCCGGGTCATTCCAGAGAGCAGAAGGGTCCTGGCTAAAAACTGGCGAGTCGGAAGGATAGCCGTAAGATGTTATACCGTAGGTGCTAGCCACAGAAAAATTATTAAGCGCATTGACATGTGGCTGAGTGAGGCTGCCAAAAACTGAACCAATTATTTCAAGTGGCGACACTAATGCACTCGCCGCTTTGTTCCCTGCTTGCGCCCAGGAAGGTGGGACGCCGTCTACTAGTGAAGATGCCATTGAGTAGGGCGAACTTGTGTTAAACATGCGGGCAAAGAACGGCTGTTGTCTGAACTCGTATTTAGCCTGTTCCTGGTCATCACTTTTAATCATAGCTGATTGTGCTTCAGACAATACTTGGCCACCGATGCCGCTGTGGGCATAGTCGTTGGCAAGTGTTTCTGCTCCTGCAACGTTTGCCGACACCATCCTAGAACCGCTCATATTAGCAGTAACTATTGGGGAAAACATATAAGTTGCCATAAATTCTATGAGTGGTGGGCCCACCTTGCCAATAATCGCCTGTATTCCTGCTTGGGCAGTACAGTAAGCAGTGGTTGTGCCACCCGTAAACAGACCTGTAATAATCGTCGTAGGACCACTTTTGCAGGTTGCATCAAGGGCTTCCATAATACCCAATTTTTCTATAAGTGCACCGGGTATTGAAATTATTTTTGAAATAATGAGTCCTGTCCAGTCCGCAAGCACAGGGCCCAACCAATACATGGGCGAGTCTCTAAAAGACGATATTGCTGTAGCATACTTATTGCCAGACCCCATAACAAGCTCCTCGCAGTCCAGACGGTTAGACGGCACTGGCTTTTCGTTGCCACAAGTATAATCCTTGCTTCTGCCAGAAGATTCGTTTCTATTAATCACGGCACTCCAGGTGGGGTTTTGGGCAGCCTTACCTGTCCCGCCGTCTACGGGAGCTGAAGGGTCAGTCACAACTCCATTAATAATGCCATTACTCATAGACCCAATAACAGCCGCAGGTACAGAGCCATGCCCCATTTCATCTGCGGCGGAAGATGTAAGTGACCAGACAGCTACTGTGGACTGAGCGTTGATTTGATACGACATGGCCTGCATTTTATCGCCAGTATCTAATGCGGTATGGAACAGTTGCGTAAGCATAACTATCCAGCCAATTATTGGTATGCTATCAACAGCGGTCTGCACGCTCGCACTTGTAGCAGCCTTGGGAAATACCTTCGCTATAGCTAATTTAATAAATGTTTTACTGAAACCTTCTTCTGCAATTTGTTTTTCTGCGGCGGCCAATGCCTCAGTATCTGCTTTAGAAGCAAGTTCTATGGCGGCCCGGTTGATGCTCCTAATTTCTCCAGAAAATTTTGATTCTTTTGCACCATTTGTTGGCGCATCACCAGAGGCGACATCGGCCTTTTCTGGGTGGCATTCTGAGTCAAAAGTACATACCAGCCCGGACCCCATCATGCTATAGCGTGGCTCAATAACGCGCTTAATAATTTGCCGCTGGTAATATTTTTTCTGGTCGGCAACTTTTGTTTCTAATTTTTGGGTTGTTTTACAGAGGAAATAGCAGCGTCGTCCGCCATACTTTGAGTCTACAAGCCGCCCAATTTTAAAACGAATAATCATGCGCTTTAAGCCTGTTTCACTATCTATAGCAGCCAAGGCAGCGCGTCTGAACTCCGCGCGCTCAAGCCGATTTGGCTTTGTTAATTCTTCCCCTTTGGGGCCGATGTTGGTAACTTTACCGCCCGAGCGGATAGTCCAGTTGCCAGACGACTTATCAAACTCAAATGTAAGATCGTATTTTTCAGCCAACTTGTTCTCTAGTTTCTGGTCTGCCCAGGTATTGTAGAGCTGGCTTACCAAATCATTGCCAGGACTTTTTACTGCCGTACAACCCTTGCTTATTGTTGAGCCGCAAGACGTATATCCGGGCAAAACTTTCTGAGCTACATAATGCTCAAAAAGGTTTTGAGTCTGATTCTGTATGGCGTTGTTGACGTTAGCGTAAGCGCTATTTCTGACATTTTCTGCAAAATGCTTTAGGAATAAAGTTGGCACGCTTGTGGATGCGACAAGAGCTAATATTAGCACCGTACCGGCGATGCCTCCGCCCGCAGCGGCCTTCTTGCCGTTACCTCTTGTAAAGACCTTATTAACAGCTGACTTCAACGCAATAGATGCAACCGCGCCGGCCCCTCCTGTTGCTGCTCCGGCGGCTGCAGTTGCCCCCCCTGCTGCGGCTCCTCCTGCCGCCTTGTCCACTAGGCTATTAACAGCTTTATTCTTTAAAGCGCTGCCCAGGCCTCCGTCCGCATGAGGGTTAAATAAACTGCGTTCAGGGTCTGTACTGTCAGCTAGTATCTTGGGCTCATCGCCAAAACTGGGGTCCGCGGCTTTTTCTGCGCCTACTATGTCATTAAAACGATTATCGTAGTCGCCCTGGATTTGGTCTTCTTCGGGTTGGTTGTCAGTGATTGTGGCCATAGCCTATAACCGCCTCCTACCCGCTCCCCGGATACAGTCGGTTACCTAAATCAATCGTGCCACCGGGAGCGCCACCGCCGCCACCCTGCACGTCAACAGACCCCTGCTGCATGGCCTGCACCTGCTGTGGGTTGGTTGTAATCAAACTAGCCTCTGTGGGGCTGGCCACAACCTGTATATGGACGTGGTTTTGGCCGGCAAAGAACAGTCCCTGCCCTACCGGGAATTGGCTCAGGCGCTTCTTTTCTTCGGCGGTCAGTTTAAACACATCGGACAAAACATCTACGGCGGAGCTAGATTGCTTGAGCAAGAACTGCATGGAGGCGTTGGCCACAATGGCGCGGCCCATGCGACTGCCCATAAAGTCCTCTACGTCCTGCGTAATGGTGGTAATGCCTAGGTTATACTTGCGGGCGCGCTTAGCCAAGGAGAACATGAAGTTAGCGGAGTCTTCATACTTCATGAGCTGCCAAGCCTCGTCCACAACCAGCATGCGCTTTCTTTGGTCCGATTTTGTCTTGTTCCAGATGTAATTTAGGACAATGTACATAGCAACGGGCCGGAGCTCGTCTTCTAGGTCGCGGATGTTAAAGACAACCAGCGGGTTGTTAATGTCTATGTTGCTCTGCTGGCTAAAGATGCCGGCAAAGGTACCAGTGGTGTACTTACGCAGACGCTGGGCCAGCTGGGGGCCGGTGCCGCCCATGTGGAGCAGTGTGTCGTACAGGTCCGCGATAGTTGGCGGCTGGCCGGTGTGGGTTAGCGGGTCTGGCGTAATGCCGGCTTTGGCGTAGGTTTCTATTAAGGCAGCGTCTAAATCTGCTTCTTCCGATGGTGCTAATGCCGGCATAACGGCCGCGCCGTTGGCAGCCATTTGCGCCTGGGCGCCACCCATCATAAGACGCAAAAGGCCATGGAGCGTGATTAGGTTGGAGCGGAGGGCGTTATCCGCCTCTTCTGCATCAACAACCTGAGGCAGGTCAAACGGATTAATCCGGGTATTGGAGTTTAGGCTTAGGCGCACATAAGCACCGCCCACGGCGTCGCACATGCGCTGGTACTCGTTTTCTGGGTCAATAATAAACACCTCGGTGCCAAACATCATGGAGCGCAGCGCTTCTAATTTAACCAAGAACGATTTACCGGCACCAGACTTGGCAAAGACTACGCTGTTACCGTTTTCTAGAGAGAATCGGTCAAAAATAACCAGGCCGTGGTTGTGCATGTTCAGGCCATACAAGATACCGCTGTCTTGGCTGAGGTCTGCCGATGTAAACGGGAACGATGTGCTTAATGCGCCAGTAGACATGTTGCGCCTAATCTGCAGCTGATCAGTTAGCTGCGGCACAGTGCTATTAAAGCCCTGCTCTTGCTGGCTTGTGGCGGGCTTGGAGTAAATAAGCTGCTGACCAAGGAGCTGCTCCACATTGTGGCTGACTACATCTAGCTCATCAAGATCTCGTGCGTACACCGTAAAGTACAGGCCAAACCTAAAAAAGCGCTCTTCGCCAACCTGGAGCTTGTCGCGCATTTCTTCTGCGTCTAAAATAGCGGCTTGCTTAGCCGGGTCGCGCACGCGGCCTTTTTCTGCATCGATTTGCAGGCCGGCTTCTAATTGGGTAACCTTTTTGCGCAAGTTTTGCAGCACCACCTGGGACTCTACCGGATAAATGTACAGCGACATATCCATGACCTCGTCCAGGTTGACCATGCTACCCAACCAGCCAGTGTAAATCTGGCGCGGGTAGCCGTAGACATAATAAGTGCGGGCGTAGCGTGTGCCCAGCTGAAAGTGCGTACTAGAGTATTCTAGGCTGCTAGGCGCAATAAAGTCCCGTAGTGCGGTAATGCCCTTTAGGAATGCAGCATTAACTTCTTGCTCTTCTTGGGCCCGCTGCTGCTGGGCAATAACTAGAGGGTCTGCTGATTGTTTTTTGCCCCCAAATAAACCCATATTAATTCATCTCCCGTTGCAGGTGAGCTTGCGGCGCAGCGCCAGTGCCCTTAGTGACAACATCGGCTGTCATAGCATCAAAATGTTTTAGCTGTTGACGGGTTGCGGTGTCTGGGTTGTAGGTATCGTAGTACAGTTCAATGAGTTCCTGGGTGTCAAGAGGTAGGCCCTGGATTCCGCATTGCATAAGGCCGCTTAGAACAGCCTGCACACGGTTGCGCAGCTCTGTTTTGGCGGCTTCTAGGTCGGCCTCATTAATGGTGACGTGCTGCTCTTTATTGCCAAACAAATCAGCAAAGCCAGTTAAGAAGTTTTTGCTCTGAGTAAGCGCCTGCTTAACATCTGGATTGGGGACATACGGAATAACCACATAAAATTTCTTGTCCATAATGTTAGTCTGCATGCTGAGCTGGTCTATGTAGGTTATGTAATCTTCCATAAGCAGCGCCAGCAGCATGTTGTCGTGCTCTGTACGAATCTTATCAAGCTTGTCTATGTACGGCTGCAAGTCCACCTTCTGGCTGCGCACAAAGATCTGCACCGGAAAATAAAGACTGTTTAAGAAGCCTTGGTAGCTGTATTCTACCGCCTCTTGTTCTTGCTGACTCATAAGGTCAAAGTTAATGGACTTAACCATAATAACGCAGCGGAAAGTGCCATCATTCATAATGACAATTCCATCCCGGATTTCCGCAATCTGCAAAGTGTTCTGGGTAGAGTTAGGGTTGGCGTGTGGCCGCGCTGGAGCTTGCACCTGACCGCCTGCAGTAACGGTAGCGCCTGGCTGCGGGGGCAATGCGCCAGGCATAGGTGCTGGGCTAGCTGGTTGTGGTGCGGTTTGTGGATACTGCTGCGGATTCATTATTGGCTTCCCACCTGTGGCTGCTGCAAAGAATTAGTGCAGCGATACCACCACTTCCCCATCGTCCGCCTTCATCTCTTTGGTTTTGCCTGCTTGGCGAGCCAAGGTAGCTACGTTGAGGTCGTTGTTTTTAGCTAGTTCTAGTATAGCAGGACTGGGGGCGGCCGTCACTGGCGGCTGGGGTGGTTTTGGTGGTTCCGCTACAGGCTGCGTGCCTATGGTGTATAAACGACTTTTGGCTTGAGCTAGTTGGGATTGTCGCTTTTTAATGCTGGCTGCCAAGGCCTCGTCTTCCTCTGTTGGTTCGACTGCCTGACCAAAGACGGGGGCTTGCA
>JAGQNO010000037.1 GCA_020428025.1 Candidatus Saccharimonadota bacterium
ACAAAGCCCATACAAGTCGAGAATGTTGGTTGGTATAAAGCTTTGGCATCTCGTGTAATTGTTTTCCCGCCGTTTTGGACGCTTAATGTACAGCTAGCCCATTGATCGCCGTTTAGCTGAGTCTTAACGACAAGATCCTTGTTGACATTCTGTTCTGCAGAAATTATTGTGACGTCACCTACGTTGCTCGTTGGTGCCGTTGGTGTGGAAACATCGGGAGCTCGTGTTGCTGTTTTTGTATCCTGGACCTGTTTCTTTTCTTCTTCGGTAGGAGGAAGATACGGCAGGTTAGGGCCACTAGTACCATTGCTATTAGGCTTGCTTTTATCGCTATTATTTCTCAATAACAATGTGGCAACAATTACCATTAGCAGGAAGAGGCAGAAAAAGATAAGGCTAGTATAAACAATCTTGCGTTTACGGTCATCATAATTTTTTTGTTTCATGGGACAATTTCCTAATACTTATATTGTATCATGAAAAGTCAAGATTTAAACAGAAAGGTGTAGCCTCTACGCCAAATAATTACCGTAACCGCTCTTCTTCAAAGGCTCCGCCAAATCATCCAGCTGCTGTCGCGACACCCACCCCTGCTCAAACGCCACCAACTCCGGCGACCCAATAATCTGCCCCGTCCGCTTTTGCATGACGCGGACAAAGTCCGTGGCGTCGCTCAGAGAGTCTATGGTGCCGGTGTCTAGCCAGACGTCGCCAGATTCAAGGGTGACTACTTTCAAAGAGCCGCGGCGCAAGTATTCGTCGTTGACGGCGGTGATTTCTAGCTCGCCGCGGTCAGATGGTTGAATAGTCTTTGCAATTGAAACCACGGAATTGTCGTAGTAGTAGAGGCCCACCACGGCGTAGTTGGATTTTGGCTCGGTGGGTTTTTCTTCAATAGAAATGGCTTGGCCGGTCGAGTCAAATTCTACAACGCCGTATCGTTCTGGGTCAGAGACCTGGTAAGCAAAGACGATGCCGCCGTCTGGGTCGGTGCAGGTCTTGAGTGAATCGTCTAGCTCTGTGCCGTAGAAGATATTGTCGCCCAAAACCAGTGCGACTTTGTCAGAGCCAATAAACTCCTCACCAATAATGAAGGCCTGCGCTAGGCCGTCTGGTGATGGCTGTGCGGCGTAGGACAGCTGGATGCCCCACTGAGAGCCATCGCCCAAAAGCCGCTGGAATTGCGACTGGTCTTCTGGCGTGGTAATTATCAAAATCTCTCTAATGCCGGATTGCATCAGGGTTGTTAAGGGGTAATACACCATGGGCTTGTCGTACACAGGCATGAGCTGCTTGCTGATTCCTTTAGTAATGGGGTGCAGCCGCGTGCCGCTGCCGCCGGCTAAAATAATGCCTTTCATTATGCTTGCTCCTTTTTGATGTACTCCTTTAGGTCGTCCTGCCAGTCGCGGCTTTGGAAGCCGGTGGTGGCTAGTTTGTCTAGGCTCATAATACTCCCCAGCGGGCGCGGCGCAATGCCTTCTTTGCCGGCAAAATATTCGGCTGTGGTGGTGTCTGTGACGGTTAAGTCAGGGAAGCCGCCTAAGGTAAAAATCTGCCGTGTAATGTCCGCCCAGCTGGCCGGCTGGCCGGAGTTAGTGGCGTTGTAGGTGCCGTACTTGGCATCAGAGGTTAATAAGTGGTCAATAATACGCACTAATTCTGATGTGAATGTTAAGCGGCCAATCTGATCACCAACCACTGTGGGCGATATACCTCGGCCGGCTAAATCAAGCATGGTGCGGACAAAGTTTTTACCCTCGCCAATTACCCAGGTGGCGCGCAGGATGTAGTGCTTTGGCGCCAGCGCGGCCACTAAGTCTCCTGCTGCCTTAGACTGGCCGTAGACGCTTAAGGGGCTAAACGGCTCATCCTCTGTGTGTGGCTGCACGGTGCCGTCAAACACGTAGTCAGACGATATGTGCAGCAGCGTCATGTCGTGCTCTAAGCAAACGCGCGCCAGGTTGGCCACGGCGCTAGCGTTCACTTTCCAGGATGCCACGCGGCCTTCTGGAGTTTCTGCGCCGTCCACGTTAGTAAAGGCGGCGGCGTTCAGCACGTATTTAATCCCAGACCAATCAAAGCCGGAGACGGAGTCTGCTTTAGTAATATCCAACTCGCCTATGTCAGCAAATTGCGAGCCAGGATACTGCGCCCGGAGTGCGGTACCGAGCTGCCCGTTAGCGCCTACAATAAAAATTTCTGAATCATTCATTTACTTAACCTCCAGAGGTGTTACATCTTTGAGCAGCGGATGCGCCTTATCTTTGTCCGATACAATCGCCTCCGCCTGGCCAATGGGCCATTCAATCCCTAGTGCAGGGTCAAACAAATTGACCATGGTGTACTGCGCCTCTGGCGACCAGTGCGCGTTGACCAGGTAGGTGTAGGTGACGTTGTCTTCCAGGGTCTGGTAGCCGTTGGCCACGCCGCGCGGCACAAATACGGCTGTGCCTGGGTTAATCTCTATGGTAAAGGTTTTCCCAAATGATTCGCCGGCCCGCAGGTCCACCCAGGCACCAAAAACACGTCCGTTTGCAACGCTAATAAACTTTTCCCAAGGCTCGGCATGCAGACCCCGGGTGACACCGGCCTGCTCGTTGTAGCTAAAATTGTTCTGCACAACGTCAAACGATGGCAGGCCCAAGGCTTCCATCTTTTCTTTCTGGTAGTTTTCTTTGAACCAGCCACGGTTGTCGCCGTGCACTGGCAGTTTTATGACGTAGAAGCCGGGGATGGGGGCCTCTGTTACGGTTAGGTCGTTATAGTCTGCGGGGTCAAAACTCATCTGTTGCCTCCATTTTTTAAATATTCTCGCAGCGCCAGTAGCCCCGCTCTTACGTCGTCAGCCGTAATGCTGTTTGGGTCAATATCTTCAATATTCATGTTCACTATCTCTGCTACGTCATCATTAGCTTTTGGCTGTGCCTCTGGCTTAAGAATGGCAAAATAGTTAACTCCCAAGACAATACGATCCTCACCGCCGTACGGGTAGCCAGACGTGGCGGAGCAAAGATAAGAGATAGGCGAGTAGTCATCTTTTGACAGACCTGCCTCCTCTTGGAGTTCGCGATAAATAGATTCTTCAAAAGTTTCGCCGCTATCTACAAAACCACCAAAACAGTCCAGCTCACCCTTACGTGGCTCAATACCACGACGTGACATGACTACTGTCTGCTTGTCGGGCATAAGTAAGAATAGCCCCGAGGTCGGTGCCGGATTAGAAAAAAGCAAGTGGCCATTTTGACACCTAAAGCCTTCGCCGTCTGACTTGAGTGCGCTGCCGCAGCGTCGGCAAAAATTCATTTCCATACTATCTTTAGCCAATCACTTTCTTAGCGGTTGGGTCACACGGCGCCTTAACCGTAAAAATCTGTACGGGTTCCAGAATTTCTAACACCAGGTTATTTGGCGTGCCAGGTTCTATAGCAATAAAATCTCCCGCTTGCCAGATCTTTTCATCGTCGCCAATGATTGCGCGGGCTTTGCCGGACACCATTATTGAGCATTCAAATGTGCCAGAGGTCTTGAGGCCGTGCTCTGTAGGGCCAACAGGGAATTCAGTATATTTTATTTCTACTACATCTGTCCTGGCGGCAGGATTCTCCATAAATGAGCCAATAAACCAGCCCCTGTGGTCTTGTCCATCTGCCTGATACTGACTGTGATGGTAGCCCATTATTGCCCCTGCTTAGCGTAGGCCGCTTCAACATCAGACTTGTCTGCTTGCCACCAGTCCCGGTTAGCGGTGTACCAGTCAATGGTTTGCTGCAGGCCGGCGCGCATGCCGGTTTGGTTGTCAGTGTACTGTGGTTGCCAGCCAAGCTCATTGCGCAGTTTGGAGCTATCCATCGCGTAGCGGAGGTCGTGGCCGGGGCGGTCGTTGACGTGCTCGTACCAGTCCGCGCCTTTGCCCATGAGTTCGCAAATGAGTTCGATGACCATTTTGTTGTTGACGTGGTCGTTGTCTGCGCCAATGATGTAGGTGTCACCAAGCTTGCCTTTGTCTAAAATGAGGTGGACGGCGGCGTTGTGGTCGTCTACATGAATCCAGTCGCGGACTTGCTCGCCGGTGCCGTAGAGTTTTGGCTTAATATCGCTTAAAATGTTGGTGATTTGGCGGGGAATAAACTTCTCTATGTGCTGGTAGGGGCCGTAGTTGTTACTGCAGTTAGAAATGGTGGCCTTAATGCCAAAGCTGCGAATCCAGGCGCGCACCAAGTGGTCCGATCCGGCCTTGGTGGAGCTGTAGGGGCTGGACGGGTTATAGGGCGTGTCCTCTTTGAAGCGATTGGGGTCGTCCAGCTCTAGGTCGCCAAAGACTTCATCCGTGGAGATGTGGTGCAGGCGCTTATCGTGTTTGCGGACGGCTTCCAAAATTGTGTAGGTGCCGATAATGTTGGTTTCTACAAATGGCCAGGGGTCGCGCAGGGAATTATCGTTATGACTCTCTGCGGCAAAGTGGACCACAATGTCCGATTCTGCCACCAGCTTGTCCATGAGCTCTGCGTCGCAGATGTCTCCCTTAACAAAGGTGATGTTGTCTTTGACATCTGTTAGGTTGTTTTCATTGCCAGCGTAGGTTAGCTTGTCTACCACGGTTACTTCGTACTCAGGCCGATTCTTAACGGTGTAGTGCACAAAGTTGGCCCCAATAAACCCTGCGCCACCTGTTACGAGCAGTTTAGTCATACACCCATTATACCAGCTTGCGACAGGTGAACGTTCAGTGATTTAATGAATTTTTAATATATCCATTAACTTTTGACAAATCAATTAACTTTTGCTACAATCTAATTATGTTTAATGCTACTGTTACGTCTCAAGGACAAATCACTATACCGGCTGAAATTCGTCGGCAAGCACAAGCCACGCCAGCTACAGAGCTGCAGGTTTGGTACGATGCAGAAACGCAAGAAATCCGTCTCAAAAAACCTCTGACAGTAAAAGAGTTTTCCTCTCTAGTAAAAACAATTTTGCCACCCAAAAATATCTCCCCACTCACGAATGTTCATGAATTTTACGAGATTGAACGGACCAAGGAGCTGATGCATGGCAAAAACTAGAGGCTCTTTAGATACGTGCGTAGTGCTTCGGTGGCTTACACAGGATATTCCTGAACAAACAGTGGCGGCCGAGAAGATAATCGCTGGTGCTTCTGGCCAATTAGCGATTTCTGACCTTGCGCTGAACGAGTGCATATTTGGTTTAGAGCGATACTACACTTACACAAGAGATCAGATAGCCGCCGCGCTAGAGGCAGTTATGAGAGTTCCCGCGATAAACTGTAACCGCGTGCTTCTCAGCAAGGCGCTCAGCTATTATGTGGCAAATCAAAACTTGAGCTTTGAAGACTGTGCCCTGGTAAGTTATGCAGAATTGAACGACGCAAAGCCATTATTTACATTTGACAAACAGCTTGCCAAAAAATTACCTGCTGCACAGCTTATTGTCTAAAACCCTGCGGGTTCTGTGATTGCCAGCGCCAAGCATCTTGGCAGGCTTCATCTAAAGTCTTAGTGGCGCGCCAACCGAGTTCAGCTGCTGCTAAATCAGCACTGGCGTAGCAAGTAGCTATATCACCAGCCCGCCGTGGACCAATTTTGTAGGCAATCGGGTGGCCGCAGGCTTTTTCAAAGGCAGCTACCGCTTCCATTACGCTAACGCCCTTACCAGTGCCCAGATTGTAAGTTCGCACACCGGTGGCCGGATTAGAAAGTGCCGCCACGTGGCCACGGGCTAAATCCACCACATGGATG
>JAGQNO010000038.1 GCA_020428025.1 Candidatus Saccharimonadota bacterium
GGTACGATTTGCAAATGTGTCCCGTTCTCCCCAAATTGGCGGTGAATAACCAAAAGCATTATTGACAAAAACACAAAAAAGGATTATAATAAAATCATGTCAAACCAAGATCCAAACTTTCAACGAATGTCAGAAATATTACATGCTGGGGCAAATGAAGCGGCTGCTTTTGGTCTTTCCCAAGAGCTAGGGGACACCTCAAATAGTTATGAGAAGGATATCGAGCAGGCAATGCAAGTCGGCAACGATAATGGCGCCGGTACTCCACACAAAATTGAGGTCACTCAGGTCGCGTCTAACCCAGAGGAAGAGACAGTAGAGGTAAACGGTCGTCCTGGGGGCAGGGTTGTCGCTGCAGTTGCTTTAGGATTGGTAGCAGTTGTAGGTATTGGCGCGGCAAATGCCCAGCGCAACGTCTTGGAGGAAATAAAAAATCAGACAACACATACAGTTGTTGATGGTCCAACAATCGGTCAAAACCCTAAGGGTGGACCCGTTGTAATACGCAGTAAATAATGACTTCTTAGTAGTTAGTGGAAAAGTGGTGTGAAAAACACCACTTTTTTTATGCCAAGTGGGTTGCAGTGGGTAGTTGTGGGTAGTATAGTCAGGGTAGTGGCAAAACCGGGACACCCGGCCAAAACAGTCGGGCCACCGAAGAAAATAAAAACCACTAACGGATAAACAGGGATGGCAACAATAGATTACTTTCAGCGCAAGCTAGACGAGAAACGTCGGCTGACCATACCGGCAGAACTTAGAAGCGAGCTGAAAAGTGGCGTTGTTGTTACCCGCGGCTTTAAAAATTACTTGCACCTCTACCCCAAATCGGTATGGGACAAGCAGGTCGAGCCCAAGCTCAAGGGAGATATCTTGAGCGAAGAAGTGGCCGATTTGAACGTCCAATTCCGAATGGGCAAGCTAGAGAGTCCGCTGGATGTAAAGCAGGGGCGAATCGTCCTAGAGCAGCATTTATTGGACTACGCGGGTATTAAGAAAGAAGTCGCGTGCGTGCGTGCCGGCTCTTATTGGCGAATCGTTGCCGTATAAGACTACCGGGTGAATCGTGATCGTTAACAAAAAATAGCATCTCAAGATTAGCTATTCAGCAGTCAACCCGTGGATTAGGATAGGGCACCACGTTAAATACCCTAGTACCTTGTTTAAAACACCTCCCAAAACTCCACCTCACACATAAGTCTCTCAAACTTGATGAATAATCTGTAAAGAACTCTATTACTGAGTCTTCTTTTACGAAAAAGGTTATTGATCGCACAAAAACAAAAACAACCCAAAAACAAAAAGTTGGCTGCTGATTAGGTAATCTTGAAAAAACCAAAAACAAAATTACCAAAACAAAAATAAAAGTGATGAAGCCTCACACCCTCACGCTACATGAGCCAGTTTTGCTGGCCGATGTGCTCCAAGTTCTGGCTCCCAAATCAGGTGACACATACCTGGATTTGACGGCTGGTTACGGTGGGCACGCTGCTGCTATTGCAGACATGACGCACGGGGAAGTAACGCTGGTAGACCGCGATCAGAACGCGGTAGACGAGCTTACAAAAAAGTTTACACAGGCGGCCGTCCTGCATCAGGATTTTTTGGCTGCTTGCCAAAAACTGACAAAAGAGAACAGGCAATTTGACCTGATTCTGGCAGACTTAGGCGTTTCATCACCGCACCTTAATAATGCTGAGCGGGGTTTTAGCATACTAGCGGATGGTCCGCTGGATATGCGCATGGACCCAGGTCAGGAACTGACCGCACATCAGGTTGTAAATACCTGGTCAGAAGCACAGCTAACGGAGATTTTGCGCACCTACGGCGAAGAGCCAAAGGCAGCGCAGATTGCCCGGTTAGTAGTGCAGGCGCGACCTTTAGAAACAACGACGCAATTAGCGGCAGTAGCTGCTAAAGCGTGGCCCGGCCATAGTCGGGTGCATCCGGCTACCCGGACGTTTCAGGCCATTAGAATCGCGGTTAATGACGAGCTAGGGCAGTTGGCCCAAGCTTTGCCGCTGATGATGGGCTTGCTAGCCCCGGGTGGGCGGCTAGCAATCATCAGCTTCCATAGTTTGGAAGATCGGCTGGTCAAACAGTTCCTGAAAGAGCAGGCAGGGGATGCATACGATGCGCCGCTGCAGCTGCTGACAAAGCGGCCGTTGGTCGCCTCAGCCACCGAAGTTATTTCTAATCCGCGTGCTCGTAGCGCTAAGCTGCGTGCCGCCGTGAAAAAATAAAAAACAAAGAAAGGAGCAGGCATGCCAATTCCGGTAAAATCCAGCTCCAGAGCCTACAAAATTGCCGTTAAGGTAGTCTAGGCTCAAAATGGGAAGTCGCCTTATAAACGGCGACTTCCCACCAAAAAGAAAGACAAAAACAAAATGACATATTCAAGCTCATTGGCCGCTGGTCGGTCACAATTTAGCAGCCGCAGCGGCCGCAATACAGTCAGCTTCCAGGCTCAGGAACGAGTCATGGGTCCAATTAGCAACACCATTATTCTGATTGTTCTAGCCTGTCTCTTAGGCCTTTTATATCTGACGCAAGTCACAAAAACCAATGCCTACGGCTTTACTGTTAACAGTCTGCAGCAGCAAGCTGCGGTTTTGAAGACAGATAACGATAATTTGCAGGTTGAAGCGGCTCGCTTGCAGTCCTTGCAGCGCGTAGCTTCCAGTGATGTGGCCAAGAACATGGTCGCGGTTGCGCCCAGCGGTTCAGTCAACTAGGGTATAATACCTCTTATGCCAATCCGGCCCGATACATTTAGGTCTGCTTCTTCTGCGCCGCGACCTGCGGCTGCTTCTGATACGGCAGATTCTCCTAAGCAGATGCGCTCTAGAATCTGGTTTTGGCAGGCAAGCCTCATGGCGGTGCTGGCGATTTTTGGCATTCGTTTATTTTATGTGCAGGTTATTCAGTACGATCACTTTAAAAAAGCCGCGCTGGGCGATCAACTTAAGCAGTATGAAATATCGGCGGAGCGGGGCGTTATTAAGGCCTACGATGGCTCCAAAGTGGTGCCAATTGTCTTAAATCAGAAGCTGTACACTTTGTTTGTGGACCCTAGTTTAGTCAAGCATCCAGACAAGTATGCATCGGCAGTATCTAGTGTGGTGGGCGGGCAGCCGGGCGATTATTTGCGGCTATTGCAGGCTAAAAATACGCGCTACGTTATCCTAAAAAAACAGTTGACGCAGGCGCAGAGCGACAAAATCCGCAAACTAGAATACGCAGGCTTGGGAACAGAGGTAGTGCCGTCTAGGACGTATCCGCAAGGGTCGCTGGCGGCGCAGGTGCTTGGCTTTGTAAACGATGAGGGCGTGGGTCAATACGGCCTTGAGCAAGCTCTAAATAAACAGCTGGCGGGTAAGGCCGGTATGCTTAAGGCGATTACTGATGTGCGCGGTGTGCCGCTGGCGGCCAGTCAAGAAAATGTGCAAGAAGCGCCCGTGCCGGGGCAGGACGTAATTTTGAGCTTGGATTTGGGTATGCAAGTGCAAATGGAGCAAATCCTGAGCAGTCAGGCCGCTAAGACACATTCGCAGCTGTTGAGCGCAGTTATTATGGACGCAAACACCGGCAAGATTAAAGCCATGGCCAATTATCCTACGTACGACCCGTCTAAGCGGGCGGACATTAAGGACCCGGCAGTGCTGCAAAATGCGGCGGTAACCAATGCTATTGAACCAGGGTCAATCATCAAGCCGCTGACTACGGCGGCGGCGCTAGACCAGGGGGTTATATCGCCCAACCAGAGCTTTTATGACCCAGCCAAGCGGCAGATTAATGGCTTTACCATTACCAACATTGAAGAAGATGGCGGCGCACGCACGCAGACGGTGGCGTCTACGTTGTACCTGTCGTTAAACACGGGCGTGGTGTGGGAGCTGATGCAAATGTCGCAAATGGGCGGCTCCAACATTACCATGAAGGGCATTAATGCCTGGCACACGTATATGACGGATCACTATCAATTTGGGAAGGAGACAGGGGTAGAGCAGGGGTATGAATCGGCAGGGCTGATTCCGCCGGCGGATGCGAATGCCTCTGCTTTAGCACTGACTTACGCCAACACCAGCTTTGGGCAGGCCATGCAGGTTACGGCGCTGCAGGCCGTAGCAGCGTTAGCGGCAACAGTAAACGGGGGCACATACTACCAGCCAAGCCTGGTGTCGGAATATGTGACTCAGGAGGGTAAGAGCACAAAGGTAGCGCCAAAAGTCGTTAAAAACGGTGTTGTGTCCCCCAAGACGAGCGGCCAGATGATTCCGCTTATGGAAGGAGTTGTGGCGCACTACCGCGATGCTGGGTATAGTTTTATGAATTTTCCGGCCAATTACAGCGTGGGCGGCAAGACTGGCACCGCGCAAATTGCTAAACCCGGCGGTGGGTACGACGAGCATAACTTTAACGGCACCTACATGGGTTTTGTGGGCGGCGATAAGCCACAGTACGTCATTTGTGTCTTTAACCACAAGCCACAGGTGGCTGGCTACGCCGGCTCTAACGCCGGGCAGCCGGTGTTTGCGGATTTGGCGCACGCGCTGATTAATGGAGGGTATGTCACCCCTAAGAAATAACGGCGGAAGTGCTATACTAAAAGCTAGTAAATCAGGAAAAAATAATGCAAACAATTGACTTAACAATTAACGCGGCAACGCTGCTCAGGCTGCTTTGGCTATCTGTTGCTGGCTTTGCGCTGGCCATGCTGGTAACGCCCCTCTACACCAAGGCCGCCTATCACTGGCAGTGGTGGAAAAAACAGCGTACGGACACTTTGGGCGGGGAAGTCGCAGCGGTGTACAACAAGCTGCATGCGGCCAAACATCGGCGGCACGTGCCCAACATGGCAGGCATTATTTTTGTGGTAGCGATAGCTGTGGTTACCATAGCGTTTAACTTGCAGCGCAGTCAGACCTGGTTGCCGCTGGCTGGCTTGCTGGGTGCTGGTTTTATTGGTCTGATAGACGATATTATGAATATTCGCGGCTCATCGCGCATTGCGGGCATGGGCGCTAAGATTAAGTTTTTGTCGTATAGTTTGGTCACGCTTGCGCTGGGCTGGTGGTTCTACGACAAACTGGACGTGACCAGCATTTATCTGCCGTGGCTACATCAGCTGCCGCTGGGCGTTGGCGTGGTAGCGCTGTTTTGGTTTGTGGTGGTGGCTACGGCAAACTCGGTCAATATTTCTGACGGACTAGACGGACTAGCTGGCGGGCTGCTAATGACATCGTTTTTGGCCTATGCCATTATTGCGGTGGTGCAAGGGCAGTACGGCATTGCCGGTTTTTGTCTGACAATAGTGGGCACTTTGGCTAGCTATACCTGGTTTAATATTTTTCCGGCGCGCTTTTTTATGGGTGATGTTGGCTCCTTTGCGCTGGGTACGGCGCTGGGCATTGTGGCCATGCAGACTGACACCATCTACGTGTTGCCGATTATTGGTGCGGTGTACGTTATGGAGACTGGATCGGTCATTATTAACCGCTTGTCGCGTAAGCTGCGAGGCGGTAAAAAGGTGTTTTTGTCA
>JAGQNO010000039.1 GCA_020428025.1 Candidatus Saccharimonadota bacterium
GAATAAGCTGGCTAGGAAGTCCTAACTATTTGTCCATGAATTTCTTGAGCTGGTCAAGAGATTTCTTGGCTTCATCTAGGGCCTTTTGCAGGTCTTTGTCAGAGGCTTTGCCGTCTTTGAGCGAGCCGACAACAGACACAATTTTGTCTTTAGCGACTTTGGCCTGCTCTACGGCGGGGGCTAGCTTTTCTTGTGCTTGGGAGCTCAAAGAATCGCCGTTTCTCTTGGCTTTGTCCACGACATCCGCCAGTTGCTCCTCAAATCGCCGAGCTCTTTTTCTACGTCTTTTTGCCACACGGCAGCTTTATCTTTTAACTCTTCGCGGGTTTTGGCGCCCTCTTTGGGAGCGGTCAAAATGCCCGCAACGTACCCAGCAACGCCGGCCAAAACGGCACCAAGTGCAAATTTTCCTGCTTTGTTGTCTGCCATAGTATTTTCTCCTTATTTCTTACGATTTACAGCATCAACGATGCCTTTAATAATCTTAAACATAGCAAGCGGCCCGCCGGCTTTAACCGTCATGGCTTTGGCGGCAGCGGCAGCAGATTCTACAGAGCTCAGGGCTAACTCTGCCTTAGTTACCATAAATTTAACGCGGCGAACCACCACAAATGCGGCAGTTGCTACGGCGGCGCTGATAATAAAGAACAGTGCTACGGCAACCGTAACCACGCCAAGGAGTACGGATTGCCAGGTGTCTAAATGTATTGTTGTCATACTTGCAAGTATACAGCAAAGAATAACTAAGACTGTAGTCTAGTTAACAAATATTCTTTGAGCTCCGGCGCAATATCCGGACGACGCAGCGCCAAATCTACCACTGCTTTTACATAGTCTGATGGATTACCGGTGTCGTATCTAGCATCGTAATCGATTTCTAGGCCGTAAATTTCTTTACCGTCCTGGATCATTGGCTGCAGCAAGCTATCTGTTACATAAAACTCCTGGTCTTTGGGTAGCGTATCCAGCGCTTCTTCAATATAGCCAAACACATCGCCGGTTAACAGATAGCCGCCAATGGCCGCAAAGTCAGATGGCGCCTTAGCACGCCCCGGCTTTTCAACAATGCCTCTGGCTTTTATGACGCGCTTATTGACGGTTTCACCAGCCATGATGCCGTAGCGGTCATAGTCGGCATCGGTCTTGGCGCGGATACATGGTACGACTGATCCGCCGTAAACTTCATAGGCGGCAATGAGTTGCTGGTACATGTTGGGGTCGGCCATGGTGACATCGTCTGCAAAGGCGTAAATAAACGGCTCGTTGCCAATCAGGTGCGCCGCGTTCATAATCGGCGTGGCATTGCCGTAGGGCCCTTTTTGACGAACATAGACAAAGTTGGCCATGTCAGCTAGGTCCTGCATTTCTTTAATAAAGTGGGCTTTTTTGGGGCCGCCGGCACGTAAGTTCTGCAGCAGCTCCTCGCTGGGGACATCAAAATGATCCTCAATGGGGCGCTTACTGTAGCCGGAAACTATGATTATGTCCTGGATGCCGGCCTCTACCAGCTGTTCCACAATATACTGAATGACCGGCTTGTCCACCAGCGGCAGCATTTCCTTGGGCATGGCCTTAGTTTGCGGCAAAAAGCGCGTACCAAATCCCGCCGCAGCAATGACGGCTTTAGTAACTTTAGGATTAGCCACGGTACACCTCCTTTATTTCATCAATAATCACACTATAATCCTCTTTGCTCATTTTTGAAGTATCGATTTCTATAGCTGGTTCAATGCCAAGTTTGCCATATGTGTCGCCATACTGCAAAAAATCTTCAGGTTGTTTTGGTTTGTCGGGGTGAGCATGATGACGCTCCCCAGTTGCAATTCTTGCATTGAAGCGACTCGCTACTGTCTGTGGGTCCGCAAAGAGGTACAACTGCAGCACACGTGCGCCTGTAGAAGCGACTAAATCACTAATGTCTTTTTCTGCTAAGCCTTTATGAAATGCGCTTTCAATGACGATATCTTTTTTGGTCAGTAATAATTGCTCTGCGACCGCAAATAGTGCCGCCGTGGCGGCCCGGCCATACACGCGTGAATCTTCACGATCTTTTGGAACGCCAAGAGTATCATACAAAAGTTCCTTGAAATGGTCTTTACCAATAGCGTCGTAGCCCAATTCTCTAGCTATTATCCTGGTAAGTGTGGTTTTACCCACCGCCGATCCGCCCTGAACGACAATGAGACGCGGTAAGTCCATAGGGTTAAACCCCCAGTTCTTCCTTTATGAGCTTCTGCGCTAAGGCCGGGTTGGCCTGGCCCTTGCTGGCTTTCATGACTTGGCCGGTTAGGAAACCGATGGCTTTCATTTCGCCATTCTTCACATCTTGTGCGGCAGCTTGGTTTTCCGTAATAACTGTTTGTACAATGGCGCGAATTGCGCCTTCATCGCTGACCTGCAGTAAATTGCGGGCTTTAGCTACTTCTTCTGGGTCTTCTGCAGACTGTAGAATCACCAGCAGCACTTCTTTGGCGGCCGTGGAGCTCAATTTGTTGGCGGCGGTCATTTCAGATAGTTGCACCAGCCGGGCTGCGTCCAGCGTAAAATCTTCCCAGGCCTGGTCGCCAGCGGTAATAACACCTTGGACTTCGCCGCCAAACCAGTTGGCGATGCGCTTAATGTGGTCTGGTTCCGCCTGCAGGTCATACAGGAACTTGGCAGGAATCATGTTATCTAACAGCATTTCTACCAGCGCGTGGTCCAGGCCAAGGCCGCGGAGTTTGGCGCGAATATCGGCGGGCATGGCGGGCATGTCCTGCTGCACGGCCTGAATATAGGCGTCGTCCAACACCACGGGCGGAATGTCTGGGTCTGGCATGTAGCGGTAATCATCGGCGTTTTCTTTGGAGCGCTGGCTGAAGGTTTTCATCTTGGAGTCATCCCAACCGCGAGTTTCCTGGATGATTTTGTTGCCCTTTTCTAGCTCCTCAATTTGGCGAGAAACTTCGTATTCCACGGCTTTTTCTACAGCCCGGAAACTGTTGATGTTCTTGGTCTCTGTGCGCGTACCCAGCTGGTCCGTCTTGGATACGGACACGTTAACGTCAAAGCGCATGTTGCCGTAGTACAGATTACAGTCCGACACATCCGCGTATCGCATTAACAGATACAGCTCGTGCGCGTAGGCCTTGGCTTCCTGTGCGGTATGGATATCTGGCTCCGATACAATCTCCAGCAGCGGCGTACCGGCGCGGTTTAAGTCTACCAGGCTGTATTCTTTGCCGGCGGGATGCACGGACTTACCGGCATCGGCCTCTAGGTGGGCACGGGTAATACCAATAGTCTTGGGCTGGCCGTCTACTTCTATATCTACCTTGCCGCCCAGGATGATTGGCTGGTCGTACTGGCTGATTTGGTAGCCCATGGGCAAATCCGGGTAAAAGTAGTGCTTGCGGTCAAACTTAGAGAATTTTTGCGGGCCACCGGCATCAAGCGCAAATCCGGCGCGGGCCGCTAGTCGCACTGCCTCTTTATTAAGCACTGGCAAAGCACCCGGCAGGCCAAAATCGATGTGGCTCACCAGGGTGTTGGGCGGTGCTTCGCGGGCATCGTTACCTACAGCGCTAAACAGCTTGGTGTTGGTTTTGAGCTGCACATGACACTCGATACCAATTGTCACTCTGTACTGGTCGCGTACTTCTTTAGAAATCATTTAGGCATAGCTCCTAAGTCTTTGAGCGCCTGCAAAAAGCCCAGTAGCGCCTCTTTAACATCGTTTTTGCGGGTTAAGTTGTAATCTTCATGGACCAGTTTGTTGCGCATTTTGTGAGCGTACCAAATACGGTCGTTGGCGGTTAGGTCGCGTTGGGCAGAGACTAGGCGCTCGCCCATGGTTTTGCCCTTGTAGCGACGAGCTTTTAGGGCGTCGTCTACCATTTTATCTGCGTTAATAATGGCCAGAGGCCAGGTTTGCTTTTGCGGCAAGTGCTGTTGCAAATCCTTCCAGCGCTCCTGAAATTTTGCTTGATTTAGCTTGGGCGCGCGGCGCTTTAAAAACCAGCTCGCGCCAAAAACAATCAGTAGCATGACTGCCAAAACGGCGCCTAGCAGATAGTAATTGCTGATCATTTTTGAAGCTCCATTTCTAAGGCGGCCGCAAAGTCTAGCAACTCTTTGTCCTGTTTTTGGGCGGCCATAAGTTGCAGACCTACAGGCATTTGATCATCGCTTGAGACGCCGGCCGGGATGCTAATTGCCGGAATGCCCGCCAGGTTGACGGCTACGGTCATGATGTCTGTTAAGTACATCTGCAACGGGTCGTCCGCGTTGGCACCAACCGCAAAGGCAGTCGTGGCACAGGTGGGGCCAAGCAAAAAGTCGTGCTCTTTAAAGGCAGCCTTGAATTCATTGATAAGTTTAGTGCGGACAATCTGGGCTTTTTTGTAATACGCGTCGTAGTAGCCGGAGCTTAGGACGTAGGTGCCAATCATAATACGGCGCTTAGCCTCTTTGCCAAAGCCAATGCTGCGCGATTCTTTAAAGCTAGCGTCCAAATCCTTGGCGCCACCGGATGTAAACCCGTAGCGCTGACCATCGTAACGGCTTAGGTTGCTAGAAACTTCTGCCGGACACAGCACGTAGTAGACCGCTAGTCCAAGCGGCAACGTGGGCAAACTGACCTCTGTTATTTCTGCGCCCTGGTCCTTGAGGGTTTGGATGGCCTTGTCTATTTGGGCGCGGACGCCGGGCTGCAAACCATCTGCCATGTACTCTGTAATAATGCCAACTTTTTTGCCTTTGAGTGATGTATCCTGGACGGTGTAATCTTCTTGACGCTCTATGGTGGTGCTGTCAAGCGGGTCTTGGCCAGCCATAACATCCAGCACCAGCGCAGCGTCTTCTACGGTGCGCGTCAACGGGCCAATAACATCGGTACTAGAAGCCATAGCTACCACGCCGCTGCGGCTAACTAAGCCGTAGGTTGGTTTAAGCCCTACGGCGCCGCAGAAGCTGGCCGGCAAGCGGATAGATCCGCCGGTGTCTGAGCCCAGCGCAAAAGGCGCTAAATCAAGCATAACGGCGGCGGCGGAACCGCCAGATGAACCGCCCGGAACCTTAGTTTTGTCGTGCGGGTTAAGGGTGGTAAAGAAGTCCGAGTTTTCCGTGGACGATCCGTGGGCAAACGCGTCTAGGTTGGCCTTTGCCACACAAATGGCCCCCTCTGCCTCTAACTTGTCTATTGCCGTGGACTGATACGGCGCCGTGTAACTTTTTAAGATGTTGCTGGCCGCCGTAGTCTCTGCGCCAAATACTAAGAAGTTGTCTTTTGCAATAAATGGCACACCGGCTAGACGACCTTTGGGATCTTTATCTACTGCGGCGGCACGGGCGCGGGCGGCATCG
>JAGQNO010000003.1 GCA_020428025.1 Candidatus Saccharimonadota bacterium
ACGGCCCGGCGTGATGATTCATCGTGCCGTCGTGATTTATAACCTGCACTGGCTGCAAATTGTGGCGCTGGGCAACCTCCCAGTCATCAAAACTGTGGGCGGGGGTAATCTTAACTACCCCTGTTCCAAACTCTGGATCAACCATTTCATCGGCTACTACGCGGACCTCAAACGGGCCGTTAACGCCCTCTACGGTAATGGTCTTCCCTATCCATTCCTGGTAGCGCGTGTCGTCTGGGTGGACGGCCACGCCGGTATCGCCAAACTTGGTCTCTGGCCTAGTAGTCGCCAACGTAAACGGACCATATTTTATGTAGTACAGCGGCGTCTTTACGGTGTCATAGGCCACCTCTATATCTGCAAAGCCAGTGCGGTGCTGCGTGCAGTAGTTTACCAGCCGCTCATCTCTGTAAATCAGCTTATCTTGCCACAGTTTTTTAAAGGTGGCGTGAGCCTGCTTAACCACTTTGGGGTCTAGCGTAAAGGTGTAGTTATCCCAGTCCACACTGGCGCCTAATTGACGGAACTGCGCCCTATAATTTTCTTTATTCTGGGCCACATAGTCCCAAATCTGCTGGTATAACTCTTCCCTGCTAAAATCAAAGCGAGATTTTCCCTGCGCTGCCAACTGTTTCTCATACACCACCCACGTTTCAAAACCGGCGTGATCCGCCCCTGGCACAAACAGCACAGAGTCCCCTTTTAACCGATGATGCCGACACATAATATCCTCTATGGCCAAGGTCAGCCCGTGCCCAAGGTGTAGGTTGCCGTTGGCATTTGGCGGTGGCACGGCCATGCTGAATGCGTCACGTTTTCCGCCGCTGGGCTTAAAGGCATTTTGAGACTCCCAAAACTCGTAAATCTTGGTTTCAAAATGTTGTGGATTATACTGCGGCTCTAGAGACATAATAAGAAAAGTTAATAATTATTTAATGAAAATTTAATGAAATTTTACATTCACATGGATAAGCTGGGTTGGATAGCCAATGTGTATGGGTTGGCCTTTGGTTGAGCGGTCATTGCCTTAAAACAACCCAACGTAGCAATCATGGCCCCGTTATCTGTACATAGTGTAAGGTCTGGGAAGGTAATAGGCAAGGGCAGCGCCTCTGTTAACTGCTTGCGCAGCTCTTGATTGGCCGCCACGCCGCCGGCAATAACTACACTGGCCGGTTTAAATTCTTGGCAGGCCAGGGCGGCCTTTTCTGCGATTGTTTCACATGCTACGCGTTGGAAGCTAGCGGCAATATCGGCTACTTGCTGATCTGTTAATTGCTCCGGCAATTTGTAAGAAGGGAAGCTAAAGTCTTGGCCGCACATGGCCTGGGCAGCCCGCAAAACGGCGGTTTTAGGACCAGAAAAACTAAAATCATACTTACCAACCTTGGCTTTAGGCAGCGGGACGGCATCTGGATTACCGTTAAGAGCCGCCTTAGACACCGATGGCCCGCCAGGGTAGGGCAGGCCAGTTAGCTTGGCTACTTTATCAAAGGCCTCACCAATCGCGTCGTCCTGAGTGCGCCCTAGTAATTGGTACTTGAAATGGTCTTGGAACAGCACCAATTGGCTGTGACCACCAGAGACAATAATAGCTAACATGGGGAATTCCGGCGCCTGTGCGCGCATAACATAGCCGGGCAGGGCAGTGACGGTTAAGAAGTTGGCGTAGACGTGCCCCTCTACGTGATTGCAGGCGTACAGCGGTTTGTTATGGGTAATTGCTAAGGTGCGGGCGGCCATAACGCCAATTAACAGCGAGCCACCAAGACCCGCGCCGTAGGTAACGGCAATAGCATCAATCTGTGGCCAGCCCAAACCGGCTTGATCTAAAGCTGCTTGAATAACAGGGGTCATGGCTTCTATGTGGCTGCGCGCCGCAATCTCCGGCACCACACCGCCGTACTGCACGTGCAGGTCCATACTACTGGCCACCTGATTAGCAAGCAGCTCATAGCCGTCCTTAACGATGCCGACCGCTGTCTCATCGCAGCTGGTTTCTATGCCCAGAACTATCATCAGTTCTATTGTAACAGCGAAGACAAGCATTTGACTATCATATATAATCATTATAAAATACTTGACAATACGGTAATGTTTTGCTAGAATAGTCAACTAGAACTATAAGAGGTCAGGAGTTTATGACTAATACATTTGCTGAAGCAATTTCACCAGAGGCCAGAGCGCAGCTTGAGGCTATGGCTACTCCTGATGTACCTTTGAGCCCAGAAGGCCAGAGCGAGGTAGACGGACTCCCCCATGACCTATATGACGATCCTATCTTTGCCGAACCAGAAACACCTTCCTCTAACCCAGAAGAAAATCGGCCAAATAGGGCAAAGCTCGCCTTAAAGAAAGTACAAGCTGTCGTGACCAGTTATGATGGCCGCCAAGACACTCCTGAGGCCGCCGTCAAGATTTTGGAGGATAGATTTGCAGAGGGGTTGCCTACAGCTGATTCTGTAGAAGATGCTGCGCGGTCACTGCAAGATGTCATTATCAAATTGCCGTCAGAAGTAAGTAAAGCCCACCCTGACTCAGAGCCAGATACCTCGCTCCGGACTACCATGGCTGTGCAACATACTATAGACGGCGTAAAAGTCTTTTTGGTTGGTGTGGGCGATGCAAAGTCAGGTGCTAACATCTCCAAGCTAGAAGAGGGTAAAGGTTTTGTACCCCTAGTGCTTTCAACTCCAGGGGTTGAATCACCCAAAGAGGTGGTTGCTCAGGAACAAGAGGCTGACTCAGTAATCTCAAAATCGCACAAGTTTGGCGTGTCCGGTGTTGTTGCTGGTATTCAAAAGGCCGTCCAGAAGTCCAAAGAAAAAGCGGGCCAGGGTAAGGCAATTGCAAGCATGGCACGCAGCCGCGCTGTCCAGTTTGCAGATTCATGGAAAGAGCGTCGTCAACAACCACAGCCCAACAAGCAGCTACGTAAGCTTGGTGACGTTGCGTTGGTAGCAGCAAGCGTGGCCGGTGCCCGTAAGGCGGCTGATTGGCTCCACTCTGCCGGGTCGCGCACCAAAGCAGAAGTTTACATGGCTCCTACTCACTTGGCACAGTCTATTGGCGCTTGGAATGAGCGTCGTCAGGAGCAGGCCACAGATGAGCGTAATCGCAAAATCGGCATTGCTGTTTTGGCAGCCACCGGCATTGTAACAGCCGTTGGTCTGTATGTTGCTACTAAGAATGGCGCAGAACTTCTAGGCCATTTGAACTTTGGCAACAAGGGTCATGGTGCTGCAAATGACGCGCTTAACCAGCTGCCAACTCCGTCTCCATCTGTTAGCACAAGCGGCGGCCACGAGACGTTTACGGACCACTCATCGCTGAATGACTTCCTGTCTCCATCTAAGGGCGACGGTCTCAAGGAACACGCGGCCGAGCAGGTAACAGCTCAGGTAACATCTGTGGAGCTACCAAAGAATGGAACTATTTGGAACGAAGCGCACAACATGCTGCAGGAGGCAGGCCTTGACCACGGCAATGCCAACGTAGATGCCGTAACAAATGCACTGCAAGACCAGCTAGGCGTAAATGACTTCCAGGCTACACAATTACCTGTCGGCTTTAGAATCCCGTGGCTTTCAGAAGCACAGCTCCATGAAATTCTAAGCCACTACGACAACACAATTAAGAAAAGCTAATCCGCACTTCTAAAGCCGTAGTTTTGTATACTGTAAACAATGAACCCACGCAAACTAGTCAAAAAAGCCATCCCTAAAGAGGCCTTTAAGAAGGTTGAGCCGTACGGTCACTTAGTAGAGGCCATAGCGCTGCAGACGCTGGCCAAAAGGCCGGCCAAGGACATGAAAATAATCGGCGTAACAGGGACAAACGGCAAGACTACGACTACGCTCATGATTCACAAAATGCTGACAGAAGCGGGCTACAAAACCGGCTTTATGAGCACTGTGGCATGGGGTGTGGGAAACGATGTAAAGCAGCAAATGCACCACATGACCAACGTGGCCGTGCCAGAGATGATTCAGCGGCTCAAGTACATGCAGCAGCAGGGGGTAGAGTGGCTGGTCTTAGAGACCACTAGCCACGCCTTAGCGCAGCATCGGACCTGGGGTGTACCATACTCTATTGCCGTGCTGACCAATCTGACGCACGAGCATTTGGCGTACCACGGCACCTTTGAAAAATATCGCGATGCCAAGCGCAAAATGTTCAAACTGGCCAACGCCAACAAGCAGGGCCTCCGCCTAGGTATTATTAACGCCGATGACCCCAATGCCGATTGGTTTGCCCGTGACATAGACAACCTAATGCTCTACGGCATGGAGCACGGGGATATCCGCGCCACGGACGTCCAGCTATCGCCCAAAGGCGCATCGTATACGGCAACTATTAACGGGCAGGACTACCATATTGCAACCAAGCTGCCTGGGTCATTTAACGTTTATAACTCCCTAGCGGCCGCCTGTGTGGGCGTAGCTGTGGGTTTAACGCCTAAACAGGTGCAGCGCGGCATAGCCGCCCTAGAAAGCGTAGAGGGCCGCATGACGCGTATAGAACAGGGCCAGCCGTTTGATGTCATTGTGGACTATGCGCACTCTCCAGACAGCTTTGAGAAACTATTTGCAGATCTAAAACCAAGCGTTAAGGGCAAGCTGATTGTCATGTTTGGCTCTTTAGGCGGCGGCGACAAAGCCAAGCGCCCCTTGCAGGGCGAATTAGCTGGCAAGTACGCAGACCTGGTGATTTTAACAGAGGAAGATGACCGCGATGAGCCGTGGGAGCAGATTCTAGAAGATATTGCCGTAGGCGTCCGCCGCGCTGGCTCCAAAGAGCCGGTTAAAATTCACTCCCGCCGCGAGGCGATGCAGTACGCGGTAGACCACGCCAAGGCCGGGGACACGGTGTTATTCTTAGGCAAAGGTCATGAAAAAACGCAGGAGCACGGTGGGGTAGAGGAGCCGTGGGACGAGTCTGGGGCTGCGCTGGAAGCGATAACCCACGCAACATACCAAGAACATACCAAGTAGCGTAATAAACTTGGTATGTTATTTTATCGAGCGAGCGTAGTAATAGATGAATTTGCCGCTCCGCAGCGGGTAGACAAGCTTGTGTTTCTGTAACTCCTTTAGGTCAAGCTGTGCTGTATTACTGCTGATGTTATTCAGCGAAGCATGTGATTTGGCACTGACGCGATGGTGTGGGTCGGACAAAAGATAGTGCATAACTTGCTTCTGACGCTCGTTCAGTCGGGCACGGCTCGTAATAAGTTGGTCAACGGCACGATTTTCATCATCCTGTTTCTGGATATATCCCAAAAAGTCTTGCAGCGCAGTTTTCATTTTTTGGAGGTGATAATCAAGGAAGTACGTAAAATCATTATGGTCTTGCTCTGCGTAGACGTAGGCATCGCTGTATTGCATAGGCGCGCGCTTAATGACGGTCGATATTGGCACGTAGGTGGCCAGCCAGTAGTCCTTTTTAAGGAGATACCAATAAAAAATCGCTCGAGCCATACGGCCATTTCCATCCGCAAACGGATGGAGGTAACCAATCCAGAAATGAAGGACAATGGCTTTTATGACGGGGTGGAGATAGTGCTCATCATCTTCATCGTTTGCAAAAGCTATCAGACGATCAAGCTGTAGCAAGAAAAAGGACTCCTTGGGTGGGACGTAGGTAGTGCGGGGGTCCAATTCTGGTCCAAGGGTGACATTGTCAGTATCACGTCGCCAGCGGCCAATGTCGCTTTCATCCATGGTATTGGCCGCCAGAATTTGGTGCATTTCTAGCAGCAATTCTCGGCTCAACGGAACATCTTTATAAATATCCGTGGTTTTGGTCATCATGCGATAGTTATTAAGGATCATCCACTCCGATTTATCGCGCGGGAGACGATTCTCTGCAATCATATTTTTTGCGTCTTTTCTGGTGACACTGGCGCCCTCTAGCTGGCTAGAAGCAATAGATTCCTCAATGATGCCCCTGGTCATGTACGTCTGATGCTCACTTGTACTCAACTGAACTTTGCCGCTCAACATCTGACCACCACCCATGTACAGCGCAAAATCGTTCAAGTATTTATCCATGTAGGGCAGCCTTGACCACTTAAAAAAATCTTTGTTTGGCGTCTCGATTGGCAGGGTAGAAGCGTTGCTGGTGCGCAGATCACGGCCCAGAGTCCAAGCCTCTTCGATATTAAAACCAGCTGGCGGTTTTATGAAACGTGCCTTTTCCCAGGGAAGATATTTTGGATAGCTTATTTGCTTCACAAAATTATCGAATTCAGGCCGATTATTAATGTAGCGTTCATAGAGGTCAGAGAAATTGACCTTTTTTTTATCTGGTTGGGAGATGTGGAAAAATTCCATACCCACACAGTAACACAGAAGATATACATTATCAATTGTCATACCAACTGGTGGTGTTCATTTGGTATGTATTTGGTATGTTCAGTTGTCTAAGGTGACGCTGCAGCACCGCACACTGCCACCGTTTTTGGCCAGCTCTTTGTTGCTTAGGGTAGTTACGCTTAAGCCTGCCTTTTCTATAGCTGCCTGTAGCGTGGGCGCTCCGGCGTTCATAACCACGTGGTAGCCAGATGATACTAGGTTGCAGGCGCTGACGCCCACAGCTTCCTGCAAGGGCACCTCTATGCGGTCCACAAAGTCTAAGCCGCGGATCGTGGCTTGGCTTGCGGGCTCAAAGGCTTCTGGGCACCAGGCCACTAAGCCCTTTTGTTCAAGCGTGGGCCAGCGCAGTATGGCAATGGCTAGGTCTATATCGTAAAAGTCGCTGTCTGGCCAGCCAGAAGCCTGGTTAATAACAGGGGTCCCATTAGCGTCTCGAGCGGGTATGGTTTGCAATGGAATAACCTTGTAGCCCAAGATTTCAGAGATGGCGGTGTGGGCGGCCGGGTCTGTGCGGTAGGTGGTGCCGGCAAAGACGTAGTCGCCGCAGGGCAGCGCATCGCCTTGGCCACTAAATCGGATATCTTCTGGCAAAAAGTGCAGTTCTAAGCCTTGCTGCCCTAGCACTTTAGCGGCGTAGGCTTCTTCTGCCTGGCGGACATTGGGCAGGTGCGACATCAGCGCCTTGTTGCCACGCGTCAGCGCCCAGTTGGCGGTAAAAATGCCGTCCTGGCAATCAGTTGGCGGGTCAACTTTTATAACTTTGATACCGGCGTCTTCTAGCGCTTTTTGGATGGAGGAATGCTCGCGCATCGCCTCTTGACGGTCAAAGGGCTGCCCCTGGTGCATATAGGGGTTAATGGGCGATGCATTGATCATGAAATCTGCGCCGCTCATGAGGACGGTTTGGTTAATAACGGGTTTCTGCATACGGTTATAAGTATACCAGGGTGGGGTGGAGCAAGCGGAGAAAGGTGTTGTTGAGAAAAGGAGCGGCCAAGTGGCTGCTGCAACTTTTCCCAGACCTTTCGTCCGCTTGCGGGGGCCGGAGAAGCCACTCAAGGTAAGGTGGATGCTTGCGCATTGCTCCCACTTTATCTTTTGCGAGTGACCCCTCCGGCGTTGTCCGCGTCAGACGCCGGCGGCGATCCAAGCGACGTCGTGGGCGATGCCCGCGGCGAGCTTCTGGAGAGCCGTCTGGCGCTTGTCACCCGTGAGGCGACCGATCTGGTAGCGGATGATGATCCAGCCGGGCTCGCGACCGTCGCTGACGCCACTGACTTCGCGTCGCGCGCTGATCTTGGCCTTGAGGCTGTTGATCTTGCCGACCGGGACGATGCCCACGATGTTCACCTGCATCTGCAGGGTCTGGTCGACGGTGGTCACCCGGACTCGCTTGGCGATCTCAGCGGCGCGCTGCTTGCGTGCCTCGAGAGCCGGTGCGGCGAGCTTAGCCTGACGGACCATGTGGTACTCCTTGGGTTGTGACTCCGGAGAGTGGGTGGGGTACTACATCCGATGTTCGGACCCCAACAGTATAAACCAGATTGTAAACTTTGACAATATGCAACTTTTGTATTATTATACAGTTGAATTATGACCGCTGAAGCCTGGAGACCCGATAATTACCTAGAAGACCGAAAAGCTGCAATTAATGCAGAGGTAGTTTTAGCTAGCTATGAAGCAATAAGCAGGCAGTGTGAGCTCCTCATAGAACATGGTTTTAGACTGACGCAAAGACTTGTATCTATCGATGCTATGGGATTTGAGGCTTACGATAAGCTAGATGAAGACGAGCAGCAGATAAATGGTCTTCAGCTATATGTTTCTCCGACTATGTTTGAGGCATTATGGGCAGGTGAACCACCTGAAAGCGGGGAGAGTGACACTCGTGAGCCGCAAGATGCACTTTCCATAAAGCTTATCTCAATGGCAGTAGAGGATGACGAACATGCAGGTGATCAACTGGAACTTATATTCCCAGTTCAGCCAGACTATGAATATCCCGGGCCACTTGCTGATGATGATTTGCCACCATCAGCATTCCTAAAATATACACCAAATCCGCGCACCGCTGAGCCAGCCATAAGATATGCAATAATCAGGGATGGATTAAGCCCTGGGCAGCCATTTCGAATTTATCCCTATGAAAGTGCCTGGGACACTGGCGAAGACATTTTACACGATGATTTTAGTGCCAAACGCGCAATGTATGTGCTAACACATCGTATGCCAGACATGGCACCTGTCATGGCCCGGTTATTTACATCTTTTGGTAATTTTGATGCCACCCCACAAGTTGATATTAGACCTAGTGGCAAAACGGAACTCTAGCCTCTTGACCCCCACATTAGCACTCTGCTACACTGAGTGCTAGAAACAGATTAAAAAGGAGGTCATACCATGCAGACACTCAAGCCTTTGAGTGATTATGTGGTCGCGACAGTAGAGGCGGCCCAAACCAAAACCGCCAGCGGTTTTTATCTGCCAGATAGCGCTCAGGAAAAACCTAAAACCGCCATCGTGTCGGCCGTTGGTCCGGACGTCAAACAGCTGAAGGTTAAAGATCAGATTGTGTACAAGAGCTATAGCCCTACGGAGCTTAAAATCGGCAACACGGAGTACATTTTGGTTAAAGAAGAAGACGTTCTTGCAACGGTGGAGGGTAAATAATTTATGGCCAAAAAAGTTTTTTATGACGATGACGCGCGTCGCCGCGTGTTAGCGGGTGCAGAGATTTTATATAACGCCGTCAAGACCACTATGGGCCCTAAAGGCCGCAACGTGGTCATTAGCAAGGCCTACGGCGGCCCAACGGTGACGCACGACGGCGTTACGGTAGCAAAGGGCGTAGAACTCGCCGACGTAGACGATGAAACCTTAGGCCAAAAAGTCGGTGCAGAACTGATTAAGCAAGCCGCCTCCAAAATGAATGATGTGGCGGGCGATGGCACCACCACTGTTACGGTGCTGACCTATCACATCTTGCAGGAAGCCAACAAACTAATCGCCGCCGGCCACAACCCTATGCAGCTACGAAAAGGCCTAGAAACGGCTGCACACCAGGTTATTACCGCGCTCTCCAAGCTGGCGGAGCCCATTGAGGGCAACAAGAAGCGTGTGGCAGAAGTGGCCACCATTAGCGCCGCCGATGCCGCCATTGGCGACCTAATTGCCGACGTTATGGACAAAGTTGGCCGCGATGGCGTGGTTACAGTGGAAGAAGGACAGGGCCTGGCGCTAGAAAAAGAGGTTGTAGCCGGTTTTACGTTTGACCGCGGTTTTGTTAGCCCCTTTATGGCCACTGATACCGCCCGCATGGAAGCCGTTTACAATAAGCCGGCCGTGGTTATTACGGACCGTAAACTCAGCTCAATCCAGGAATTCTTGCCGCTGCTAGAAAAGTTGGCGCAGACCGGCAAAAAAGACCTAGTCTTAATTGCAGAAGATGTCGATGGCGAGGCCCTGGGCACGCTCATCCTAAACCGCCTCAAGGGCGTCTTTAACACCGTGGCCGTCAAGGCACCTAGCTTTGGTGACCGCCGCAAAGAGGTGTTAGAAGATATCGCCATCCTAACCGGTGCGCAGGTAATTTCTGCAGACCTTGGCATGACCTTTGAAAACGTGGACCTGGACGTTGTGGGCACGGCCCGCAAGGTGTTAGTAACCAAAGATGCCACCACTATTATTGAAGGTGGCGGCCGGCCACAGGCTGTGGCGGCCCGCATCAAGCAAATCGCGGAGCAGTCCGCAGCCGCGACTAGCTCCTATGACCGCACAGAGTACGACAAGCGCCGCGCCGCCCTAGATGGCCGCGTAGCTGTTATTAAGGTTGGCGGTGCCACTGAAACAGAGATAGAAGAGAAGAAATTCCGCGTGGATGACGCCGTGGCCGCTGTTAAAGCTGCCCTGGCTGATGGCATTGTACCCGGCGGCGGCGTGACTTTGATTAACCTGGCCTCCAGCGTAAAATCCGCCGATGACCCCGGCGCCCAGCTACTGGTCCGCGCTCTAGAGCAGCCGTTCCGCATTTTGCTGACCAACGCGGGCCTAAACCCAGACGAATGGCTACCCCAAGTCCGCGCCGCCAAGCCGGGCTACGGTGTTAATGTAAACAACCCCACCAAACTAGTGGACCTAAAAGCCGCTGGCGTGATTGACCCAGCCCGGGTTACCGCCGAGGCTTTGCAGAATGCGGCTTCCATTGCCGGTACGGCTATGACTATGGGGGCTTTAGTGGTTGACGTGCCGAGCGCTGAGCCAGCTGCTCCCGCTGGCGGCCCCGGCATGGGCATGATGTAGCCCTAACCCTAGGTTTTACGTGTGTAGCCATAGTAGGCTATGCCGCGCCGTCTTTCTAAGTTTTTCTGCCACAGCTTGGCGGATGCATTCGTTACGGCTTAGGTACAGACTGTCTGCTGCAGTATCAACCTGATGCAGTAATTCTTTTGAAATTCTGATGTGGACTAGTTGCGTCGGCAAAATCATAGAAGCTCCTTTTTGCTTTGGCGGCGCAATAGTAGTAGTGCAACTAACTATACAGTACTTGCACCCTTGTAAAACGGGTATCAAATGATATCCGTTTTTAGAGTGCTTTGGAAGATACTTGCCAGGAGGAAAGGCTAGGCGGATTTTTGGGTAAAGTAGTTAATCTCGTTAACTACGTCTAGCAAAGCCTGGGCTTTGAGTTTTTCATCGGTAATCGCTTGGGCGGCTTGGTAGGCCTGAGGAATCATAGCGGCATCATCGGTGGCTTGAATCATCATCATGGTGGTGCGGAACTTCTCTTCTGGGGACTGGTCTAGGTGACCCACAAGAGGGGAAAGTTGACTAAGGGCTTGCTGCTTTATGTTTAGGAGGTCATCGGCAGACTGTTGGTCCTGAGCAGGGGCTGCAGGTGCAGGGCTAGCAGCCACAGGGTCAGCGGCGTCAAAGCTGGTGGCAACAGGGTCGGCAGCAGCAGGTGCATCCGCCACTACGGCGTCCATGGCTGGTGCGGTTAAAACATCGCCCACTGGTTGATTGTCGTGGTGCCCGCTATTAGTCTGATCGTTCTGAATCCCAAACATGCCCATCCCCCTAAGATTAGTCGCTCTTTAGGTTATACTATAACGGTAAAGACCTAGTAAACACAAGAGGTATGCCGCGTGGTTGACGCTCCACATTTTAATCCAAGCCATTTTACTAACGAACCTTACGTTAGACGTATAGAGAAGCCGTGGGGCTACGAGCTTCATTTAGTGCCACCGCACGCGCCGTACATGATGAAAATTATTCACATCAACGCCGGGGCGCGCTTTAGCCTGCAGGTGCACGATGCCAAACAAGAAACCTGGACGCTCATGAACGGCCAAGCTAAATTGATTTGGGAAAATAACAGTGGTGAAATGGTTGAAACAGAGTTAGAGCCATCCAAGGGCTATAACACGCTAGTAGGACAGAAGCATCGGCTTATGGGAGTAACGGATTGCGATATTTTAGAATGTTCTACGCCCGAGCGGGGTGTAACATGGCGCCTAGAAGACGACTATTCTCGCCCAGATGAGACGCCAGAACAGCGGGCAAAGGAGCGCGGTGAAAGCTAAACTAGAACAAATTTTGGCCGATGTTGTTGGCGCACCAGTGAGTGTGACGCGGCCGGAGCCGCAGTTTGGCGATTTTGCCACCAACGTGGCTATGCAGCTGGCTGGTCAGCAGGGCAGGCCGCCGCGGGAAATTGCGGAAGACATTGCAAACAAGTTGCGCCAGCAGCCAGAAATAACAGAAGTAACAGTGGCCGGGCCCGGCTTTATCAATATTCATCTGTCAGATACCGCGCTAATTCAAGCCCTGCAGGCGCAGCCAGCCCAAACACTTGCCGGCCAGACCGTTTTGGCGGAGTATTCAGACCCCAATCCGTTCAAGCCGCTCCATGCCGGGCATCTGTACACCACGTTGGTGGGGGATGTCCTAAGCCGCATTTTAGAGGCGGCTGGCGCGCAGGTTATTAGGCTTAATTTTGGCGGCGATGTTGGTCCCCATGTAGCCAAAAGCATGTGGGCGATAGTGCAAGAGTTGGGCGCGGAAGACCCATCTAAGCTTACAGAGGTGGAAGATCGGCCCCGGTGGCTGGGCGAGCGCTACGTAGAAGGCAATAACGCCTACGAAGATAATCCAGAGGCTCAGGCAGAAATCAAAGAGTACAATCGGCGCATCTATGAAATCCAGGCCACGGGTGACCATGAGTCGCCGCTGGCGCAAATTTACTGGACCTGCCGGCAGTGGAGCTACGATTATTTTGCGGAGCTGTACCGCCAGTTGCAAGTAAAGCCGTTTGACCGATTTATCCCAGAGAGCGAGGTCACGCCGCTGGGTTTAGCAACCGTTCAGAAAGAGCTTCAAAACGGCGTATTTACAGAGAGCGACGGCGCTGTGGTCTTTCCAGGAGAAAAGTACGGTCTGCACACCCGCGTGTTTATTAACCAGCAGGGATTACCGACCTACGAGGCCAAAGATGTTGGCCTCAGCCTAACCAAGTGGCAGGATTACCCGGACTTTACGGAATCCATTATTATCACCGCCAATGAGCAGGCCGAGTACATGCGCGTGGTTCTGGCCGCTATTAAGCAGTTTGCGCCAGAGCCGGCGGAGCGCACCAAACATCTGACGCATGGCATGGTTAAGCTGGCGGGCGGCGTTAAGATGAGCAGCCGCAAGGGCAATGTAGTCACAGCGCTGGAGCTGCTTGAGGCTGCCCGCCAGGCGGCGCCAGAGGCATCGGAAGAAACTATTTTGGCCGCTGTTAAATATGCTCTAACTAAAAACCGCATGGGCGGCGATATTGCCTATGACCCGCGTGAGTCCATTGCCCTAGAAGGCAACAGCGGCCCGTACTTACAGTATGCCCATGCTCGTGCCCGCAGCATTCTGGCCAAACTAGGCGGTTTGCAGCCGCTGGCAGAAGTCACTCTAGAGCCAGACGAGCGCGTTCTAGTTGCTAAACTGGGCCAATTTACAGAGGTAGTAGATTTGTCGGTGCAAGAGCTCATGCCGCACCACATCTGCACCTACCTATACGAGCTGGCGCAGGAATTTAATCGATTTTACGAACGCAACCGCGTGGTGGATGACCCTCGTCAAGTAGTTCGCGCCGGCTTAGTCCTAGCCTACGCCGACACCCTCCGTCGAGGCCTTGATCTGCTAGGCATCCACGCACCAGAACGCATGTAATTGACATTGCAACAAGCTTATGCTATATTAAGTGCTATGACTTTTGAAAGAAAACCAACACTGCGGAATCAACAACTATCAGAGATAGATAGTGGTCTTTTTATGGGCCATAATGGTGCAGAAATTCAGCGTGGTCGGGATGGGGCCGTACGAATCAGAAGCCCTTATGACCAGGTTGCCAAAACGGGCAGAAGCGGGTCGGCTAATGTTGCCACAATTGTGGCAACAGACAGAGGTGGCATGCTTCGTGCCAGAATTTATGATTTAGCTTCAAAGGAACAACCAGAGCCAGCAGAGATTCGGATTACTCCGCATGAAAATGGTAACGACGTAGAGATTTTCTTAGACAACAAGCGTTTTGTTCGTCCAGCTGGGGAGAATGACTTTGCGGTGTCTGATCATAGTCGCCAGGCAACTCCTGATGAGCTCGTTCGGATAAAGTTTTGCGCCGACGCGCTTATGGCGCTAACCGACCCTGAGGCACATCGTGCTGAGGTTGCTCCGATTGATCCAAGCATGGCTGCAAACTTTGGCCGTATTGCGCTACAATAGGCGCATGTCTAAAGATACAAACCCCCAAGTCAAAGTAACAGAATCCAAAGACGGCAGCGTAAAAATTACGCAGCCCAAAGGCGTACACCGCGGCGTTACCGTGCTCCTAGAGCAGCCGGACGAGGTCGTGCGTGAGAGCGTGGGCGGTTTTGTCACTTTTCTAAAAGAGAAAGCGGTGGTGGGGCTGGCGGTTGGTTTTATTATTGGTCAGCAGGCCCAGGGGCTCATAAAGCAACTGGTGGATAGCTTTATAACTCCTTGGATCAACATCATTATTGGCTCAGAGCTACCCAAGCGGGCCACGGTCTTTGGTGGTCAGCAATTTGCGTGGGGTAAATTTTTGTATATTTTAATTAACTTTATTGCAGTTTTAGTGGCAGTCTACGCCATGGTGCGCATTTTCAAATTGGATAAGCTGGACGCCAAGCCGGTCAAGAAGAAAAAATCCTAGCAGGGTTCGTGGTATTTGTCGCCCCAGGTGGCCATTTGTTTTAGGATGGGCAGCAGGTCTTTGCCTTTAGGGGTTAGGGCATAACCGGTGGTGCCATCGTTTGTGACAATGCCGCGGTCTTCCAGTTCTAGCAGGCGAGAGGTGAGCGTGCGCGGATTTATACCTGTTACCAGGCGCTCAAGTTCGCAGAAGCGTTTGGGGCCATCCATGAGGTCGCGCAAGATTAGGGCGGTCCATTTGGCGCCTAGAATTGTTATGGCCGATTGGATGCAGCCGACTTTTGGCTCGATTTTCATCTTGCATCCAGTATAACATGTATAGTACTATATAATGTATAGCAACATAACAGAGGTAACAACATGAAACTTGCAATTATTAACGGATCAACTCGGCCCGGCAACGTCACTGCTAACCAGGTAAAATGGATTCTAAAAGCCGCTCAAAACGCGGATGGAGTAGAGTCTACAGTGATTAATTTGGCAGACTTTCCCATGCCGTTCATGGACGAGCCAATTTCTCCCAAGTACAACCCTGACCGCAAGCCATCTGCCGCCGTCCAGAAGTGGATGGACGCTGTTGCCGGTTATGATGCCTACTTCTGGGTCACGCCAGAATACAACCACTCCGTGCCTGCTGTTTTGAAGAACGCAATTGACTACCTGACCTTTGAACTGGTGCGCAAGCCGTCCGCTATTGCCAGCCACGGCTCGGTTAACGGTGCCCGCGCCATTATGGCCCTGAAAGAGATTTTGGCTGAACTTTCTACTCCTGTTATTGGTACAATCGGCGTGGCCGGTTTCCCGCCAGTCTTAAACGCTGATGGCGAGCTATCAGCAGAGGCTTTAGCAAACCCTTACGGCCCGCAGTCACAATTGGAAGGGCTTTTGACGGAGCTTAGTTGGTACGCTGACGCTCTGAAGAACGCCGCCTAACATCCGGTTGTGTAAGTGCGTCTAAAAACGGGTATCAAATGATACTCGTTTTTAGAGCCCAACAAGGTAAGGTGTTATAATCATACCCAAGATGGAGATAGATAAGCACAAAAAGCCCACCAAATTCCTGTGGGTGGACCTAGAGATGACCGGTCTGGACCCTGAGCAGCACGTCATTATAGAGGTAGCGGCAGAGGTGACGGACCTAGAATTTAAGACGCTGGCTAGCTATGAAGCACTGATTAAGCACGATCAATCGGTGATTGATAGGTCTAACGAATGGGCTGCCAAGCAGCACGCCGCCAGTGGGCTGACAGAGCGTTGCCAAGCAGAGGGTCGGGCGGAAACAGAGGTAATTCATGAGCTGGTGGGTTTTATTCAGGCTCAGTTTGGCCAGGAGCCGGCGGTGCTGGCCGGCAACAGCATTCATAATGATCGCCTGTTTATTAAAAAGTGGTGGCCAGAGGTGGACAGTTTGCTGCACTACCGCATGCTGGACGTCAGCAGCTGGAAGGTGGTTATGCAGACCAAATACGGGCTTAATTTTATTAAGCCGGAGACGCATCGGGCATTTGAAGATATTCAGGGCAGTATTGCGGAATTGCAGTATTACTTAGAGTGGCTAGGCAAGCATGGATCACAAGACCGTTGAAGACTACATCTTAAGCTTTCCAAACGCTAAACTAGAGTATCCGTTTGGCGAGGGTGTGGCGGTATACAAAGTGCAGGACAAGATGTTTGCGCTGATTGCGGAAGGCAAAGAGCCGGTGCGGCTGAGCCTTAAATGCGACCCGCTGCTGGCTAAGACGCTCAGGGAAGAGTATGAATCGGTTTTGCCCGGGTATCATTTGAATAAAAAGCACTGGAATACGCTGATTTTAACCGGCCAGCTCAGCTGGGAGCAGGTGCAGGATTTAATTAGGCTCAGCTACAATTTGGTTACTGCTGGTTGAGTTGTTCTAGCAATAGGTTAGTTTGTTCGTAGTGACTTTTAAGAAGTTTTTTGCCGTTAGGGCCAGCTTTATTAAAGGCTGTGGACAGGTCTCTTTGGTAGATTCCTAATTGGTCGTTTAGAACGGTCTTGAGGGTGCTGTCTAGATTGCTCGTAGACTGAGCGTCTTGAAGTTGTTTTTGGAGTTTCCCGGACACTTTAAGGCTCAACTCTTTGTCTTTTGGTTTATAGCGATGTTCTGCTAGGTAGCTTAGCAGCTCTGTTTGCTGGGTTGCTATTGTAAGCTGCGTGCTAACAACTGCATTTTTTAAACTGGCAGTGTTTGTATTTTGGGCCGTACTTGTAAGCAGCTGGGTAATAGCAGTCTGATCCTGGGCGACACTTAGCAGACTGGGCTTATCAAAACCCGAATTGCCGCCTAAGAGCTTCATGACGACCAAAGCTACAATTGCCAACAGTGTAATACCTCCTAGCACGACTGCTAGTCGCGCGGCCATAGAGCTACCCCCAATTACAGGCTTATTGGAAGGAGCTGCGGGGTTTAGGATAAAATCGTAGTCCGGTTGGGGTTGAGGCGGTGTTTGGGGTTCCATCGTTCTTAATTATACCGCATATGCTTGAGAGTTCTAACGGAATAACGGATACTAATGGCATGGATGCGGTTGATGAGGTAAAGCAGCGCCTAAGTGTGGAGGATGTGGTTGGGCAGTACGTCCAGCTTAAGCGTGCTGGCCGCAATTTTAAGGGCCTGAGCCCCTTTAGTAATGAGAAAACGCCCAGTTTTGTAGTTAGTCCGGATAAGCAGATTTGGCATGATTTTTCCTCTGGTCGCGGCGGCGATATGTTTAGTTTTGTTATGGAAGTAGAGGGCTTGGATTTTAGGGCGGCGCTGGAGCATTTGGCGCGGCAGGCGGGGGTTGATTTAGAGCAATTTAAACCCGCTGGCGGCCGCAGTGGGCCGGACAAAAAGCGCTTACTGGCGGCCTGCGATGCCGCGGCAAGGTTTTACCAGCTGCAATTTAGCAAAAATCAGACAGCTCTGGAGTATGTGTTTAAAAAGCGCCAATTTGATAAAGAAACGGTTTTGGCCTGGCGACTGGGCTACTCTCCCAACACGGGCACGGCGCTGGTTTCCTACCTGCGCGGCAAGGGTTTTACGGAGGTAGAAATTAAGTTGGCGGGCCTGACATCGCAGCGGCGGTCGGGTCTGGGCGATATGTTCCGTGGTCGGTTAATGATTCCCCTCTGCGACGCCACGGGCCAGGTGATTGGCTTTACGGCTCGGCTACTAGCTGACGACCCGCAGGCACCTAAATATATCAACACGCCACAGACGCCGCTATACGATAAGTCGCGTCATGTTTTTGGGCTGCATCACGCCAAAGAGGCCATTAGAAAGGCCGGCTACAGCGTGATTGCAGAGGGCAATTTGGATGTTATTAGCAGCTACCAGGCAGGTGTGCGGCAAGTGGTAGCTACAGCCGGGACAGCCCTAACAGAGTACCAGCTTAAGGCCTTAAGTCGCTTAGCGGGCGATGTTAGGCTGGCTTTTGATGCGGACCGCGCCGGACTGGCGGCCACAGAGCGAGCAATCCCAATTGCTTCAAAAGTTAAAATTTCATTAAGTGTCATTACAATTCCGGCCGGCAAAGACCCGGACGAACTTATTAAAAAAGACCCGGCGCTGTGGACCCAGGCCATTGAAGGGCACGAGTATGCGCTAGACTGGCTCATGGCGCGTTATGCGGCCCAACTGGACTTAACGAGCGCCCAGGGCAAGCGTCAGTATAGTGACATTTTACTGCCCGTTATTCAGGCTCTAGACGATGCCGTGGAGCGGGATCACTACTTAAATGCGATTGCAGATAAAATCGGCATTAACAGGGGTGCTTTGGACCAAAAAATGGCGGCGGGCAATCAAGATGCGACGCCTAAGCGGCTCAAGAAAGTGGTGGCTGCGCCGCTAGAGCAAGCGCCATCGGAATTAGTTAAATTGCAGGACAGATTGCTGGCTATAACGGTACAGGTCCCGGAGCTTAGGGAGTATCTGGCACCGCTAGAACAAGACATGTTACCGTCCAAAGATGCGCAAAAAATTATGAACTATTTATTAACTCACCCGGACTCTAAGATGACGCCCAAGACAGATTATGGTAAAATACTGTCATTACTCTACGAAGAGCTCTACAGCGGCCTTGAGCAATCAGAACTTCAATACGAAGCAGCTCGTGTGCAGGCCCGGCTGGTAGAACAATATGTCAAACACCAGAAAAGCAAAATCGCTCAAGAATTAGATGTCGCAGACGGCCTGCATGCAGAGAAGCTGCTGGCCCGCGCTGGGGAACTAGATGAACTATTACGCCTAATCACCAAGGAGAACGCCCGTGCCCAAGGATCCTAAAGACGCTAAACCAGACCTAGAAGCGCTTAAAGCGCAGCTGCTAGAAAAAGCAAAAAAAGACGGCAACATTAGCCAACGTGACATTTTTGAAGTCATTGCTGACACGCCAGACAACGCCACCACCCTAGACAGCCTGTACACCGCACTGGCTGACGCCAGCATAGAAATCACCGCCACAGAGCCGGACGAGGCCAATTTTACAGACGAATGGGTGCTGGAAGAAGAAACAGAAGAGGTCGATGACGGCACTACCCAAATCTACATGGACGACGACGTGGCCGATGACTCCGTTCGCCTGTACCTGCGCGAAATCGGTAAAATCCCCCTGTTAAATGCGCAGCAAGAACTAGAACTAGCCCAGCGCGTGGTAGCCGGCGACAAAGACGCCAAAGACAAAATGGCGGAGGCAAACATGCGCTTAGTGGTGTCTATTGCCAAGCGCTACGTGGGCCGCGGGCTGGATTTGCTAGACCTTATTCAAGAAGGCAATACCGGGCTCCTGCGCGCCGTAGAAAAGTTTGACCCAGATAAGGGCTTTAAATTTAGTACCTACGCCACCTGGTGGATTAGGCAGGCCATTACCCGCGCCATTGCGGACCAGGCCCGCACTATTCGTATCCCCGTGCACATGGTGGAAACCATTAACAAGCTGCTGCGCACCCAGCGTCGCCTGACGCAGGAGCTCAACCGCGAGCCCACCAATGAAGAAATCGCCAAAGAAATGGAGATTGATGTAGACAAGGTGGAGCACATCATGAAAATTAAGCAGGACATTTCTTCTTTGGACGCCTCTATTAGGGACGATGAAGAAGACAGCGTGCTAGCCGACTTTATTGAAGACGAAGACACTGTTTCTCCGGAAGAATCCGCAACTTCTCAGCTGCTCAAGGAGCAGGTAAAGGATATGCTGGGCGCCCTAACGGACCGCGAGCAGAAAATTCTTAAGCTGCGCTTTGGGCTAGAAGACGGCAAATCGCACACCCTGGAAGAGGTGGGGCAGGAGTTTAGCGTGACCCGCGAGCGTATTCGGCAAATTGAGGCCAAGGCGCTGGCCAAGCTGCGCAAACATCGGGATGCTAAGAAGCTGCATGACTACATCAAATAAGCTACAAATTATAGGCATAGCCGGCACCAACGGCGCTGGCAAAGACACCGTGGGCGAGCTGCTGGCCGAGCACTACGGTTACCTATTTGTATCTGTTACGGAGCTGCTGCGGGCAGAGGCGCGCCGGCGCGGACTGCCCGTAGAGCGCGAAGTTTTGCGCACCATTAGCGCCGAATGGCGCCGCGAGCTAGGCCTGGGCGTCCTGGTAGACAAAGCCTATGCAGAATATCAGGTGGGCGACTACAAGGGCTTGGCCATTGCCAGTTTGCGCAACCCGGGCGAGGCAGACCGCGTCCACGCCCTGGGCGGCTCTGTGCTGTGGATCGATGCCGACCCCCGCGTCCGCTACGACCGCATTCAAGCCAACGCCAGCGCCCGTGGCCGCGCCTCTGAAGACAACAAAACTTTTGAACAATTTCAGGCAGAAGAGGCTGCAGAAATGCAAAGCCTTGGCGGCGATGCGGCCACGCTGGATATGGCGGCTGTTAAAGCCAAGGCCGACATTTTTATAGATAACACCGGGGAAGACCTGGCCTCGTTTAAGAGTGATGTTGAGGAGCTGCTGGGCCTGTAGCGTATACTATACCTATGCCAACAGAGGTGCCCGCAAAATCAGCTGACAAGCGCAAAAAACTAGTCGTCATAGACGGCAAGTCGGTCTTTTACCGCGGTTACTATGCCATGCCCAATCTGTCTACTAAGGATGGCACGCCCACCGGTGGGGTGTTTGGCTTTGCCAGTATGGCACTGGAAATTATTAAGAAGCTCAAGCCGGATTATGTGGCGGTGGCGTGGGATAAGCCCAAGACCAATATTAGAAGAAGACTGGATATTTATCCGGAGTACAAGGCGGGGCGCAAGCCGGCGCCAAAGGATTTTTATGAGCAAATTCCGGTGCTGCATGAGCTCTTAGATGCGCTGGGGTGGCCGCTGTATGAATGCGATGATTACGAGGCGGATGACATCATGGGCACTCTGGCCGTGCAGGCCCGGCAAGCAGATTTAGACACACTGCTGGTGACATCGGATTTGGATATGCTGCAGCTGGTCAACGGCAATGTTAAGGTGTATGCGCTCAAGAAGGGGCTGACCAATATTGAGCTGTATTCGCCGGAGTCGTTTAAGGCTAAGTACGGCATTGATGTGCATCAGTTTAACGACCTAAAAGCGCTCAAAGGAGACAGCAGCGACAACATTCCGGGCGTGCCCGGCGTGGGAGAAAAAACAGCGGTGCAGCTACTGCAAGACTACAAGACGCTGGACGGTATTTATGACAATTTACATCTGATAAAGGACGCCGTGCGCCGCAAGCTAGAGGCCGGCAAAGAGTCCGCCTACATGAGCCACAAGTTGGCAGAAATTTGGCTGGATGCGCCAACGCCGCTGGACCTTGCGGCCATGGATGGGCGTAATCTAAAGCCGTCGGTTTTAGCCGATGTTTTGACGCGCTTGGAGTTCCGTAGCTTAGCCCGGCAGCTGCCGGACATTTTGCCGGGGCTAGAGGCCGCAGACTTACAAGTGGCCACTGGCAAGAAGCTCAAGACGGGCAAACTTGTGCGGGGGCTGCCAGACATAAAAGACCACCACGTCTACGTGTATTCGCGCGCGGCTGGTAAGCACGGAGCGCGGCCAGAGCTTCTGGCGGTGAGCACAGACGGCATCAACATTTACCAGGTGCCACTAGACAAAGCGGCCGACCTGCTGAGCCAGGCGCATGGTCTGATCGGCTACGATGTTAAAAATACGCTGCAGATGCTGCTGGAGCTGGGCTGCACGGAGCTGCCAAAGGTACATCACGATGTATTAATTGGCTCGTTTTTGCTGGATAGTCTGCGGCGGGAGCAATCGCTCACGGATTTAGCCGCCTCTGATTTGGGTTACGAGGGATCCCCGTTGGATAACCTAGCGCCAGATGAAGTCCCGGGCAAGCTGCCAGATATAATGGCGGTGCTCAAGGGGCTGCATGAGCAGCAGGAATCGGCCCTTAAAGACCTGCCAGATATCCAAAAATTGGCAGAGGAAATTGAGTGGCCGGTGATTCCGGTGCTGGCGCGCATGGAGCACCGCGGCATATTGCTGGATAAACCATACCTGAAGCTGTTTAGCGCCCAAATTGACGATGCCATTAGCGACCTGCAGCAGCAAATTTACGGCATGGCGGACACGGAATTTAACATTGCCAGCCCGTCGCAGCTGGCAGATATTTTGTTTGGCACGTTGCAGCTGCCCACCCAAGGCATTAAGAAGGGTAAAACCGGCTATTCTACCGCGGCATCGGAATTGGATAAGCTGCGCGGCCTGCATCCAATCATAGACATGATTACCCAGTTTAGAGAAGTAACTAAGCTCAAAAACACGTACGTGGACACGCTACCTGAGCAGACAGACGGCCAAGGCCGTGTGCACACCACGTTTAATCTAACTATTGCGCAGACTGGACGGCTCAGCAGTACGGACCCTAATCTGCAAAATATCCCGACTCGCACAGAGCTGGGCCGCCATATCAGGACGGCATTTGTGGCTGGACCTGGTAACAAATTAGTCAGCGCGGATTACTCGCAGTTTGAGCTGCGCCTAGCCGCTGTGCTGGCGCGCGATGAAGAACTAATCGATATGTTTAACAGGGGTGCCGATATCCATACCGCCACTGCCGCCCAGGTCTACGGCCGCGACCCAGAAGACGTCACCAAAGATATGCGCCGCGCCGCCAAAGTGATTAACTTTGGCATTTTGTATGGCATGAGTCCGCACGGCCTGGCGGCCGCGGCTGGCATGAACTTTGGCCAGGCGGCCGACTTTATTAGCAAATACAAAGCGCTGCGCCCGCGGCTGTTTGAATACATGGACAGCTTGCTCACGCAGGCCAGAGAACAGGGGTATGTGGCCACACTGCTGGGCCGACGTCGTCCCATGCCGGACATAAAATCGTCTAATTTTGCGGTCCGCGGAGCGGCCGAGCGCGCCGCAATTAACATGCCAATCCAGGGCACAGAAGCAGACCTAATGAAGCTGGCCATGATTAAGGTGGACGACCTGCTGCGCGCCCAGCACAACAACTGTCACCAACTGTTGCAAATCCACGACTCAATCTTGGTGGAGTGCCCGGCAGAGGTAGCGGACCGCATTGCTGACCTCTTAAAAACCACCATGGAATCGGTCTACAATTTGCCGGTTCGACTGGACGTGGATGTGACCATTGGGGATAATTGGGGCCAGTTGTAGTCCGTGGAATCGATGTCCTAACACGCTCTACCAATTGTGTAAACGTGTACAAAAGGTAGAGCAATCAGTAATAAGGAGAACCAAACAAAATGGACGAAAAACTAGCCAAAAAAATCAATCGCAAACTACGGTTAATTAGCTGGATGCTCAGCTTCTTTAGTATTTTGATTTTGACTGCGCTGGCCGTTATGGGCTTCTTTATGTGGCGCGGGTATCAGCAAATCAACAAAGTCCAAAATAGCTGGCAGAGCATTACTAATACCAGTGGTAGCAGCCTAGAAAAACAGCTGTGTAGCAGTAGTCTGGCGACTAGTTTTAATCTAAAGTGCGAGTAATCTTGCGGCGCCGCACGCGTCCGCCGCGGGCGTGGGCAAGCCTAAGAGCCAACATAATTATCCAGGCCGCCAAGAGGGCGTCGACAATGCTGGTAACCAGGCCCAGCATGTAGTTGTGATGGCGGGCGTTAAACACTGCCACCAGTAGGACTAACCCTTCCGCGCCGGCCAACAGGAGTGCCAACCGCGGGCTGCGTCGTTCTTGAGCGGCTACAGCTAGAAACCACAGGCCGGTGAACCAAGCTGTTAGCAGCATAAAGTAGAGCAAGGACAAGATAAGATTGCCCACGCAATCGCTGCCGCCTTTTTGACACTGCGTCACTACAGAGTAGCCGCCGTTTAAGACATTGAGCAGGGTCATGACCCCTAGTTGCACCAGGCCTGCGGCTGCGGTTTGGTAGGTTAGTTTCATATACCAACTAGTATAAAACTGCTTGCAAAATTAGTAAAACTGTGATACTATATGGACATGTATGGATCAGGACGTGGACTACGATTCTTTCTAGGCTTTCTAGTTGTTATTTTGGTGCTGTTTTTAGTCATCGTTTTAATTGTGCGCGGCGGGGGGAGCGACTCTAAGAAAGTGCAAGAGACTAAAAAGACCCTCATGAGCTACGTTGATAACCCAGCAGTTACTGTTACGCAGACTGTTATTGGCCCGGTGCAAGCATCTCAAAATCACGACCAAGCCACCATTACGGTCTCTAATAGCAGCTCTGTTATGACTATCTACAAAGGCTACGACGGTAGCGTGGTAGACAGTAAATCCTACCCAATGAACCAGACTAGTTTTGGTGAATTTCTAAAGGCACTGGACCGCGCCGGTTACACCCGCGGCAACACCCCAGAAGAACTCAAGGACGACCGCGGCTTCTGCCCCCTTGGCTCACGCTACATCTTTACTATTAGCGAAGGCGGCAATGAACTCCAGCGCTACTGGGCCACCAGCTGTGGCGGCACCCGCACTTACAACGGTAACTTGTCGCTCACCCGCGCGCTGTTTAAAAATCAGGTTCCTGATTACTACACCATGGTTAATAACGCCAACAAAAACAGCGGCACTGTTCTTAGCCTTTAACCAACCCTAAGCACCAGTTTCTTATCTGTTTTGGCCGCCTTTTGGAGCTGCTGCAAATGCAGGCGCAAGCTGCCAATCAGGGCGCTGCTGCGGCCGCTTATAATAATGTCTTTTTCACGGAGTTGCACAGAGACATCGGCATTAAATTCCGAGTGGACGTACTGCTTAATAGCGGCCACCTCTGGAGGCATGTCAAAATCTCTCTTTAGCAGTAGGTCGTGCAGGGAATTCATGTGCTCTTAGTATAATGGGAGATATGCCGGAATTACCAGAGGTAGAAACTGTTAAGCGCGGGTTAGACCGATTATTGCCCGGACACACGGTGGCCAGCGTCAAGTTTGACTCGCCCAAATCTTTTCCCAATAGTCCAGCCGATGTTAACCAATTTTTACGCGGGGCGCGCGTTCTAAGAGTGCGACGGCGGGCTAAGGTGCTGCTGATTGACCTGACCAGCGGCTACACGCTGGTGACGCATCTAAAAATGACCGGCCAACTGGTGTTTGACTCGCCCAAAGAGCATTTTGGTGCAGGCCATCCCAATGATAGCCTGGTAGCTCATTTGCCGGACAAATCTACCCGCGTTACGCTTGGGTTTGAGGACGGTAGTTCATTATTTTTTAATGATCAACGCAAATTTGGCTGGATGCGCCTACTGCCCACAGATACCGTTACTGATCTGCCATTTATTGCAAAATTGGGCCCAGAGCCGCTAGAACCGGGCTTTACTTGGCAGGTCTTGCGGGAGCGCCTTAAGCGGCGCGCTCGTTCTAATGTAAAGTCGGCCCTGCTTGATCAGACGGTGTTAGCTGGCGTGGGCAACATTTATGCCGATGAAGCCCTGTGGGGCGCTAAAATCCACCCATCCACGCTGGTAGGGCAGGTATCTGCCAGGCAGATACAAAGACTGCACCAGGAGCTGCTGGCGGTGCTGCGCCTGAGCATTGATCAGGGGGGCTCCAGCAATCACACCTATGTGGATGCAGAGGGGAACAGAGGTAGCTACATGAAATTTGCCAATGTCTTTAGGCGCGACGGGCAGCCATGTCCACGCTGCGGCACGACCATTGCCAAACTGCGCGTGGCCGGGCGCGGGACCCATATTTGTCCAAACTGTCAGCGGCTACAGGCTGCGCAAAAGATCTAATACTTTACTGGAACTGCTGAGTCTATAGTTAGCGATGGTCCGTCCGCGGCCTACTTTAACGGTGGTGGCGCTGGGGGGTGCAGCGGCAAACATGTCCTCGTCTGTAAAATCATCGCCAACAAGGAGCGTAAAGTCGTAATCTTTTTTGAGCCACAGACTGGCGGCGGTGCCTTTATGAACCAACGGGTCTTTAATCTCTAAAATCTTGTTGCCACTAAACAGTGCAAGACCGTGGGCAGCGGCCAGCGGACGCAGGATGTGCTGCAAAATGCGCAAGTTTTTTTGGGCGGCAAAGGCGGGCGAGCGTCTAAAGTGCCAGACCAGAGAGAACTGCTTGTCTTCTACGGTTGCGCCAGGGGTTAAATCCGCATATTTTTGTAGGACCGGGAGAACCAAAGTCTTCCAGCTTTTACCCAGAGTAGAAGTTTGGCGCCAAGTTTTGTGGCCTTGGCTACGGCTCAGGGCGCCGTGTTCTGCAATCAGGCTAACTGGTAAATCGCTAAACCACTCGGTCATAGTAGCTTGGGGGCGGCCGCTGATGATAACAACGTTGTTCCGTGGGTCATCGCCAAGTTTTTGGAGTAGTTGGCGCAGGGCACGGGGCGGGGCGGCGTCAATATAGCGCTCCGCGTAGGGAACCAGCGTACCATCGTAATCCAGCAGTAATAATCGCTTAGTTGCCAGCCGGTACTGGGCGGCCAGTCTTTGCGCCACCGATTCAGAGAGGGCTGGCGTGTAAAGCAGTTGACGCGGCGGTTTGGCGGGTTGGGCCAAAGTGTCCATAAAGCGGCCTGCCCAGTGGTGGACGGTATTTTCTTTGAGTTGTTTCTGCATAGCTTTAAAGCGTTTTTTTAGTTCGCGTCGGGGCATGGTAAGCGATTTCTCAAGAGCGGCCACCACGCTGGAGCGCTGGGCGGGGTCAACGAGCAAGGCATCGCTCAGTTCTTGGGCGGCGCCAGCGGTTTGGCTTAAAATAAGCACGCCTTGCTTGCGGCGACTGGCGATGTATTCTTTGGCAACAAGATTCATGCCGTCCCGAATAGGCGCAATAAAAGCTACATCGGCAATCTGTAGCAGCGCCACGACCTCTTCCAAGGGGACGGCTACCGGCATGTAGTCTACTGGCTGCCAGGTAAGCGTGCCATAGGCCTGATTAATGTCGTCCGCTAATTTTTGCAGGCGCTGACCCAGTTTTTTGTACACGGCAATGTCCGTGCGGGAGGGCGCGGCAATAAGCGCAAACACCACTTTGCCGTGCAGCTTAGGGTTGCGGGCTAAGAATTCCCGGTAGGCCTCCAAGCGTTCCTCTAGGCCTTTAGAGGGGTCTAATCTGTCAACCGCGGCAATGACCCTGCGCCCGCGGTATTTTAGCTTGTGCTTAAGTGTAGCAGCCGCCACGGCCGCAGACTGGCTGGTAGTGGTAAATTTGTCGTAATCAATGCCCATAGGAAAGTCAGCCACGCGGACAATCCGATCCGCAACAATCACCCGGCTGTCGGTGGCAGTACCGGCACTCAGGGCATCAACGCAGTCCAGAAAATTGTTAACGTATCCCTTAGTGTGAAACCCGGCCAGCTGGGCGCCCAAGATCCCGCGCACCAATCGTGCTGCCTCCGGGAGCTTTTTATACTGAGAGAACTTTGGCCAGGGAATGTGCAAGAAAAAGCCGATATTTGCCGCTGGCAGATGACGCCGGAGCATTTCTGGTACGAGTAGCAACTGATAATCGTGCACCCAAATGCGGCTGCTTTTGCTGGCTGCGGTCTGCAAGGCATCGGCGTATTTTTTGTTGACATCATAATACCCCTGCCACCAACTAGACTTAAGTTTTGCGGTCATAGGAAGGTTATGAAACAGGGGCCACAGCACACTGTTACTGTAGCCGTTATAAAAATCATCAATCTGTTTTTTAGTTAAAAAAACGGGGATACAGTGCTGCTTGGCAAGCCTGGCGGTTATTTCTTGTTTGTCGGCTTTGGTGAGCTCATCGCTGGCGATGCCCGGCCAGCCAATCCAGCGGTTGCGCGGGTTTTTCATGTACGTCATAAGCCCGGTAGCCACACCGCCCGTGCTCTGACTAAACTCCAATTTACCGTTTACTTTTTTGACAGCCACCGGCAAGCGGTTGGAGGCAATAACTACGTTTCCCATGGTACCTCTAGTCTACCAGGGAATAATCAGGGGTGATGTTAGCCAGCTAACAGTTTATAATAGAACCATGCTAACCACGCTAACGGGGGAGAACGATTTTGCCTTGCAGGCCGCTTTGCGGCAGCACATGGCCGATTTTGTGCAGCAGCACACGGACATGGCGGTTGAACAAATTGATGGCGCAGAAGCCGACTTACCCCAGATAGCGGAAGCCCTGGCCAGTCCACCGTTTCTGACGGAGCGGAAGTTGGTGGTCCTTCATAGGCCATCTTCTAATAAGCAGTTTGTGGAGCAGTTTGAATCGTCTCTAACAGAGATGCCGGACACTACGGATGTGCTGATTGTTGAGCCAAAACTAGATAAGCGGCTTAGTTATTACAAGTGGCTGAAGAAGGCCACGGAGTTTACTGAGTTTGCGCCGCTAGATGGCTCGGCGCTGGCGCGTTGGGCAGTGGACTATGTTGCTGGGCAGGACGGAAAATTATCCGTAGCCAATGCCACCTATTTAATGCAAAGAGTGGGCACCAATCAGCAACTGCTGGCGCATGAACTAGACAAATTGGTGCTGCACGGCGCAGATATTACCAGAGATACCATTAACCTCTTAACAGAGGCCGCACCCCAGAGCAGCATTTTTGAACTACTAGACGCAGCCTTTGCGGGACGTCGTCAAAAGGTGCTGGATTTGTATGCGGAGCAGCAGGCCCAAAAAGTGGAGCCGCAGCAACTGATTGCCATGCTGGCTTGGCAGTTGCATATCTTGGCGCTGATTGTTACTGCGGAGTCTAGGTCGGCTACAGAAGTTGCTGCCCAGGCCAAGGTCAGCCCGTATACGGTTAATAAAAGCTGGGCGGCAGGGCGGGGATTGACTCGCGCCAGGTTGCAGCAGCGCCTGCGCGCCTTAGCAGACATAGATGCCCGCTCTAAGCGTGAAAATCTAGATTTGCATGCCGCTCTGCAGCACTATTTGCTGGCGCTCAGCGCATAAATAAAAAGAGACCCACCAGGGGTCTCTAAGGTACAAACAGTAGCTAATTACTTCTTAGCAGCTGGCTTTTTTGCCGGAGCTTTCTTGGCTGTAGCAGGCTTTTTAGTAGCAGCGGGCTTCTTGGCGGCAGCTGGTTTCTTAGCTGGGGCAGCCTTCTTGGCGGCAGCTGGCTTAGCGGCAGCTTTCTTGGCTGTAGCAGGCTTAACGCCGGCAGCTTTAGCCTGAGCAGCGGCCTGCTTCTTTAGGCGAGCAGCCTTGTTCTTGTGCATGATGCCTTTTTTAACGGCTTTATCTAGGTTGCTTTGCGCCTCTGAGTGTGTCTCTGGGGAGGCTTTTTTAACAAAAGACTTCATGGCAGTTTTTAGGCTGCGCTTAGTTTTGCTGTTGCGAATAGCTGCCTTAGTGGCAACGCGGACACGCTTTTTGGCGGATTTGATAATCGGCATGTGTTCTTTCTGACCTTGTTTACTTAATAACTTAGTTTCGACTGCTTATTGTACAGGGGTAGGGTTATTTTGTCAAAAGTACCCGTTCAATCCGCTTGCGCTTAGGGCAAAAGACTGGTACATTAAAAGCGAAAGTTATAAACAAAAAATGGATACACAAAACCAATCACCGCAAACAGCCCTTGTTGACAAGATAAAACAGTCGACTAATATTCTGGTTACCGTCAGTACCAACCCAACCGTAGATCAACTGGCAGCCTGTATTGGTTTAACTCTTTGGCTCAACAAAGCGGGCAAGCACGCCACGGCTGTGTTTAGTGGCGATGTGCCCAGCACGCTAGAATTTTTGCAGCCCGCCGACACGCTAGAAAAGAACACGGACTCGCTACGCGACTTTATCATCTCTCTAGACAAGTCCAAGGCGGACAAGCTGCGCTACAAGGTAGAAGACCGTGTGGTTAAGGTGTTTATTACGCCGTATCGCACCAGCCTGACGGCCGAAGACCTAGAATTTAGCCAGGGTGACTTTAATGTGGACATGGTCTTGGCCCTGGGCGTAACCAGCCAGGCCGATCTTGATGTTGCCGTCACCGCGCACGGCCGTATCTTACACGATGCCACGGTGGCTACCATTACCAACGGCGGCGCCAGTGAGCTTGGGTCAATTAACTGGGATGACGCGAGCGCCAGCAGCTTGAGCGAGCTAGCAGTAGATGTTGGCAATCAGGTAGCCAAGGACGAGCTGGATGGGCAGATCGCCACATCACTTCTGACGGGTATTGTGGCCCAGACAGAACGCTTTAGTAACGCAAAGACCACGCCGCAAACTATGAGCATCAGTGCGCAGCTTATGAGTAATGGCGCAAACCAACAACTGGTGGCAACAAAACTAGATGAAGGCAATGTCTCAGAAGAGAGCGAGTCGCATCCAATTGTAGAGGAAGGGGACGAGCAGTCGACAGAGAACAGCGATGGCTCTTTAGAGATTGAGCATGACGCGGCATCGCAAGAAACGCCAGAGGAGCCTATAGAACTACCCGCTCCTTCAGACAACGAAGAAGATACCGAGCTAGCGGCAGAGGAACAGTCTCTTATTAGCCAGGCACGCGCCACAGGTGATGTCGCAGACTCGGCTCCAACAGAGAAGCAAGCAGGTCGTAGTAGCAGACTTGTTATTAATCCGCCGAGTTTAGGGGGTACTTTAACCGCAAATAGTCGTCCGGAAGAAGAACTAACGGCAGCAGTGAATCCTTTAGAAGGAGGCAAAGAGTCGCCGTTACTGAGCCATAATGCAGAGCCTGCATCCCCCATAGGCGCGGGTACTTTGGCAGAAATTGAAGCCGCGGTAGATAGTCCGCATTTACAAAATTTGCCCCAGGAGTCATCCGTTGATTCCGCCCTTGAGCAGGTAGAGGCAGCACATAGAGAATCGAGTAGTACCGAGCCACTTCAGCCAATAGAGGCTTTGAACGCTCAGCCAATAGATTTAACCCCAGAGCAGCCCGATGTGTCAGATACGCCTCAGGCTCCCGCTGCGCAGGACGCCTCTTCTACCGAGTTCAATCCAGCAGCATTTGAGGTCATGAATGACCCCGTGCCGCCAAAACCCCCAGTAAACCCCATTTTAACCGCCCCGGTTGAACAACCGTTTACGCTGCCAGTCCCCAGTGGGCCTACTGTTCCACCAGCACTGTCTATACCGCCCGCAAATCCAGTACCGCCAACTTCCACTGCGGCCGGCCCTACAGCGCCGCCACCCGTGCCACCGCCGCTGATGCCGCCCGGCTTTGGTCAGTAATCTGTTAGACTAGCTACATGCAAGGTGTTCTACTAGTAGACAAGCCATCTGGCTGGACCAGTTTTGATGTGGTTAATTACGTGCGCCGCGCCGTTGCCCGCGTGCAGGGCACTAAACCCAAGAACACCAAAGTTGGCCACACCGGTACACTGGACCCGCTGGCCACCGGCCTTTTAGTGCTTTTGATAGGCAAAGACTACACTCGCCGGGCAGCCGATATGTCCAAGCACGATAAAACCTACGACGTCACATTAACACTAGGCCAAACCAGCGCCACCGGTGATTCAGAAGGTCCGTTGACCCCTGTTTCTGATGTTGTTCCCACGGAAGAGGCCGTCCGGGCTGCTCTAGCAAAGTTTACTGGCGATTTACTGCAAACACCGCCCGCCTTTAGCGCCAAAAAAGTCGGCGGCGTGCGTGCCTACCAACTGGCCAGAGCAGGGGAGCAGCCAGTGCTAGAGCCGCGGCCTGTGACCATTTATGCCAATGATTTTGTAGATTACAACTACCCAATCGTCCGTTTTACCAGCCGAGTTAGTAGTGGCACATACATTAGATCTTTGGCGGAAGATATTGGCCTGGAGCTGGGCAGCGGCGCCTATATGTCGGCTTTGCGGCGGACATCGGTTGGGGAGTATGATTTAGCTGAAGCCGTGGCGCCGGACGACCCTGAGCTGTTGGCCAAAATCTTTCAGGTATGACCTACTTGACCAACTTTTCTAATCTGTTAGACTAACAGTATGCAAACAATTCCTGTTAATGAAGTTAAGGCTAAATTTAGCCACTATTTGGCCGCCGCAGAGGCCGGCCAGACTATTTACGTGGGACGGTTTGGTAAGCCTATTGCCCGTATTATGCCGCTAGAAAAGAAGCAGCCAAAGTCCTGGATTGGGGCCATGAAAGGTCAGTTCCACATCTCTGAAGAAGACTGGGAAGCGTCAGAAAAACTGATGGCTAAAGATTGGGACGTTTGGCTAGATAAGGACATCTAATGTTGGCGGATACGCATATTCTAATCTGGGCTCTAGAGGGTCAAAGGGGCAGTATTGGCCCTAAAACTTGGGCAATGCTACAAGAGAAATATCAGTCTGTTGCAGTGTCTTCTATTAGTTTACTAGAGATTAAACTTAAGCAGCGCCGCGGTAAGCTTACAGACATTGATACGTCAGCTGCTCTAGCCCTACTCAAACAAAGGCAGGTGCCTATTCTAGAAGTGACAGCAGAGCAAGCGATTGCGACCGCCACTGCTAAAAATGCACCACATGCAGATCCATTTGATTTGTTGCTTGTAGCCCAAGCCCAAGAAAAACAGCTCCCGCTTATCACTTGCGATAAGGCTATTCTGGCCCTCCAGCTGCCGGGCCTGCAACTTATTGATGCTCGTCAGTAACAAACCCGCTTGATACTATAACCGGCAATTGCGTTAAGCTGTAGCAATTCCGCTTGTGTTTTTTCTTGCCAAGGAGTATTACAGAGGGAGGAGATAAAACAAATATGACTAGTAGCGAAGTTGCTTATTTATCGTCGTTGCGATCTATAAAAGAAGAAGCTCAAAAAACAGATTGGATGTTTGAGCCAGCAAGAGGTATATTTGAGAACGCGCCTCCCGGCTTCTTTAATGTGTTTTTGGGCGCAGCACCAGACGGGGCAGAGATTTTACGAGTCGATAAAAAGTATGTTGGACACACCAATGACCCCCTGACTTGGGCAGTGCGGCTGTTTAATCAGCGTACCAATTCCTTGCAGGCAGTAACCAACGTAGCGGTAGGGGGTGATGTTTTGAACCTTAGAATCTTCCCCCTTGCGTCGTACATGAATCAGCCACCCCCGATACGAGATACCATTGAAGGTGATTTGCTGCAGGGGAAGTTGAACGTTGATTATCAAGCCGATGAAATGACGATTGTGAGTGGGCTACATGTTACATATACAGCCGTTGAGCTCCACGCCCTGGGTGCTACTACTCATGAGCTAAGACAAGCCAGTTAAAACTTTGCGCAACGTGTACAAATGACTCTTGCGCAAGGAGCGCACATCTGTTAAAATACCTAGCACATGATTACAACGGAGAAAAAGACCGCCGCTATTAAGAGCGCGCAGGTCCACAAAGATGACACCGGTGGCGCTAGCGCCCAGGTGGCTGTGCTGTCAGAGCGCATAAAAGAGTTAACGGAGCACTTGCAGGCTAACAAGCACGATTTTGCGGCTCGCCGCGGGCTACTGCAAATGGTTGGTCGCCGTCGTCGTTTGCTGCGCTACATTGCAGAGCGTAACCCAGATGGTTACACTGCCTTGATTAAGAAACTCGGCATCCGCAAATAATTTGCTCAGACCAGGGCGTCCATACAGGACGTCCAAGCTTGTGCACATTAAAACAGATGGGTATCTTATGACCAGAGCCACAGATATATTCGATATTTAGCACAAGATGCGGGTATATTTGCACCCTGAGCATAAGATTCCACCAAAGTAGAAAGAGAGGTTCTTATATGAGCCAAACTATCAACCCAAGCGGTAAGCAAATCGTTTCTGTAGAAACCGATTTTTTGGGCCGCAAACTAACACTAGAAGTGAACCGCGTTGGTTTCCGCTCTAGCGCCAGTGTGCTGGCTCGCTACGGCGACACCGTGGTCCTAGGCACGGCCATGGTTGGCAAGCCAATTGCCGGCATGGACTACTTTCCGCTTAGCATTGACTACGAAGAAAAGTTTTACGCCGCGGGCAAGATTAGCGGTTCGCGCTTTATTAAGCGCGAGGGTCGCCCATCTGACGACGCAGTTTTGATTGGCCGCCTGATTGACCGCCCAATCCGCCCCCTATGGCCTAAGGGTTACCGCTGCGAAGTGCAGGGCATTGCCACTGTGCTGTCTATGGACCCGGCTTTCCGTCCAGACATGATTGCTATGATTGCCACCAGCGCCGCCCTCATGCTCACCGGCGCACCATTTGACGGCCCTGTGGCCGGTCTGCGCGTGGGTTACAACCAAGAAGGCAAGCTAGAAGCTTTCCTCCCAGCAGAACAGCTGGATGAAGGCGCTCTAGACCTCGTAGTCGCCGGTAACAAGAACGGCATTATGATGGTAGAAGCCGGCGCATCAGAAGTTACAGAAGAGCAGGTGGTAGAAGCGCTGGACTGGGCCTTTACAGCCATGCAGCCAGCAATCGCCTTACAGGAAGAACTGGTTGCTAAGATTGGCGTAACCAAGCAGGAGTACGAGCTTGACCTGCCAGACCAAGCCATCCAGGACGAAGTCGCCAAGTATCTAGAAAACAAACTGGGTGAGGATCTGCACAAACCGTACCCAGAGCGCAACGAACTGATTGGCGTTTTGCGCCAAGAAGTCCTAGACCACTTTGCAGAAAAACTCGGCGAAGATTTTGATAAGTCCGTCTATAACGACGCCTTTGACATGGCCGTTCACAAAGATGTCCGTAAGGGAATTATAGAGAAGGGCCTGCGCCCCGATGGCCGCAAATTAACAGAAATTCGTCCGCTGAGTTCAGAAGTTGGCTTCTTGCCACGAGCCCACGGCTCCAGCCTGTTTACGCGCGGCGTTACCCAGGCCATGAACATCGTAACCCTGGCGCCAACCAGCTACGCCCAGCTAGTAGACACCATGGAAAAAAACACGGAGCGCCGGTACATGCACCACTACAACGCTCCCGGCTGGACCGTGGGCGAGGTTCGTCGCCTGGGCAGCCCTGGCCGGCGTGAGATTGGCCACGGCTACCTAGCAGAGCGCGCACTCACCGCTGTACTGCCAACAGAGGCAGAGTTCCCATACACCATCCGCTCCGTAACAGAGATTATGAGCCAGAACGGCTCTACCTCTATGGCCGCTACCTGTAGTAGCTGCTTGGCGCTTATGGACGCCGGCGTGCCACTTAAGGCCCCCGTCTCTGGTATAGCCATGGGCCTGATGATTGAGGGCGACAAGCCCTATGTTCTAAGCGACATTGCAGATGCAGAAGACTTTGCCGGCGACATGGACTTTAAGGTCACCGGAACCAGCAAGGGCATTACCGCCCTGCAAATGGACATGAAGGTTCACGGCCTGCCGGTATCTGTCCTTAAGCAAGCGCTAGAGCAGGGCCGTGATGGCCGAGCCCACATTTTGGAGCACATGCTGACTACGCTGGCCCAGCCGCGCGCAGAGATGAGCCCATACGCACCTCGCGTTGAGTCTATCCAAATCAACCCAGACAAGATTCGGGAGATTATTGGTAAAGGTGGAGAGACGATTCAGAAGATTACCGCAGAAACCGGGACAGAAATTGACATTAAAGACGATGGCACGGTCATGATTGCCAGCCCAGACGGCGCCGCCATTCAGGCCGCCAAAGACTGGATTGCCAGCATCGTAGAAGAGCCAGAAGTGGGCAAAATATACAAAGACCGCCCCGTGGTTTCAGTTCTGGACTTTGGCGCCTTTGTGCAAATCCTGCCTGGCAAAGACGGTCTGGTGCACGTCTCAGAAATCTCTGAAGAGCGCACAGAAAAAGTCTCAGACAAGCTCAAAGAGGGCGATAAAGTCACTGTAAAACTAGTGGCCATTGACGACCGCGGCCGGTTGCAGCTGAGTATGAAAGCCGCTGCCAAGGAACTTGCAGATAAGAAGTAAGATTTTAGAAGCTAGAGCATGATTGGTCCATTCATAAAAAAAGTACCTCAAGAGCTAATGCAAGATAGTGTCCCAAATGTTATTGCGCAGATAGGCTATGGTTACGGCTTGAGTGGAGAACGAAAGAAAGCTGCGCGGCGGCAATGGCGAATTAATTTCATTGCTAGTTTCGTCGTGACCATCGTTGCAATGATTGCGGTTCTAATAGGCAGTATATTGCATGTTTCTGGTAATAAACTAATATTCCTTTTTTATGCTCCGGGTTTTATAGGGGCAATCGTAATTGGACTCTATGCTTTTCGGAGAAGAGAGAGTGGCATACAGCTGTATTTTAAGGAGCGTAAAGCAATTAGAGATTCACGGACTAGCAATCTCCAGGAGCTAAATGACTTCATTAGATCAGCAAAGAGCAATAATGGTCATAAAGATGGAAACTAAAAATTTTACGATTGAAAACGTGCACGCTGTGGCTGATTGTGACTCGATTTCTGAGCATCAGCTGGAGCAAGACCACAACGAGAAGGTTAGTCCCAAGCATGTGCAAGCGCTTGTTAAACAGTATGGATTTAAGAAGGAAGTTGCAACTGATATGCTCCAACACTTCTTCTTACCAGATGAAGAGGATTTTAATGCACAAAATGTGTACGCTCGTACTTATGAGCACTATGTTAGCGACCAGCAAGTAGGCGACAAAACCCCCTTTAACATAGAACACTTTTCCAAAACCCGCGCCGGTGCCGCCACATTTGCGGCGCTGACGCTGGGGCTGGCCTACGGCTGCTTTTGTTTGGCCGTGGACCGCGGGAATTTTCTGTGGTATGCGTTGACGCTGGTGTTGGGGGTGGCCGGGCTCCAGTATGTTTTTAGGGCGGCGGGTATCCTTTTGCGGAGAAAAAAAGTATGAGCAGGTTTGTCTTGGAGCAAACAGAGCTAGCTCACCAGCCTTTTCTAGTAACGATTGCATATGGTAGTCAAAGTCAGACTGGCCGCCGCCGCTGGGACCAAATTATCGGTCTGCCAAAATATAACTTATGGCTAATCTTTGCTATGAATGTATTTGTGATGCTATTTGTTATTGCCGGGGAGATACTGGTCCTTAAAATAGTTACTACCAAGCACTTATCCATAGTATCTTTTTTGCCGATATTGGTACTAATCAGTGCACCAATTAAGATGTGTCCGGATATCATAAAACTGGGCAATATCTTAAGAGCTCATGGCTATACGGCTCAAAAACAATCAGCACTGGCAGCGAAAATTATTGAAGAAGCAAGGACCCATAAGCAGCAAAGAAAAGGTGGTCAGTAGTATGCCAGATAAAAGCTTAGGACTTGCCCACATTGAGCAAGAAATAATAAACAACAATGTCTGCCCAGAGCTAGCCGCCCAGGCCACCCAACTCGTCTTTGGCGATGGCAACCCAGACGCTAAAATCGTCTTTATTGGTGAAGCGCCCGGCAAAAAAGAGGATCTAGAAGGCGTGCCATTTGTGGGCGCCGCCGGGAAGTTCCTAGATGAAATGCTGGCCAGCATCAATCTGAAGCGGGAGGATATTTACATTACCAACATTGTTAAATATAGGCCGCCGAATAATCGGGATCCGTTGCCAGAGGAGAAGAAGGCATTTTTGCCGTATTTGCAGGCCCAGCTGGAAATCATTCAGCCCAAGATTGTCGTTACATTGGGGCGACACAGCGGCGCGTGTTTCCTGCCGGATTTGCAAATTAGCCGCGACCACGGGCAGCCAAAGCGCCTAAAGTTGCAGCATAAATCCGATGCCAAGGACGTTTTGGAAGTGGTGATTGTGCCGCTGTTCCATCCGGCCGCAGCATTATATAACGGGGGTCTGCGTCAGACGCTACTGGACGATTTTGGGCAGATTCCGGCGATTATTAAGAAAATCAATTAGTCTCATAAAACGAAAGGACAAATACGTTTATGGAACCACAGAAACAACAAAACAATAATGGACAGAGGCCAAATAACAAGCGGCCGCAGCGCGGTCCACGCCCGCAAGGACAAGGCAACGGTCGGCCACAAAACAGGGGCGGAAAGCCCGCTGGCAATGGCCAGCAAAACCAGCTGGGCGGTAACTTGACTGTGTCACGCGGGCAAGCCGTGCGGGCGCAGAAGCGAACCCAGATGGACGCGCAGAAAATCGCTAATCAGTACCAGCAGGCGCAGGAGCGCGGTAGGGCTAACGTGATTAAAGAAGATACCGCTAAGCTCAAGATTACCTTCCTGGGCGGCCAAGAGGCGATTGGTGAGAAAAACATGCAGGTGCTGGAATTTGGCAACGACGCCCTGATCCTGGACTGCGGCAACCACCTGGGTGTGGACCTGCCGGGTATTAACTACGCCATTGCAGACACCACCTACCTAGAGAGCATTAAGCACAAGCTACGCGGCTACGTCATTAGTCATGGTCACCTAGACCACCTGGGCGGCCTTAAGCACATTGTGCCCAAGTTTCCGGCGCCTATTTACGGCAGCCGCTTTACGTTGGGCGTTGTGGGCAAGTCATTTGAAGATGCGGCCGCTGAATCTGGCCTAGACTTTGTGCCAGAGCTGGTCATTATGAATATGGACAACCACGAGCGCCTGAAGTTGGGCGAGTTCTTTATTGAGCTGGTGCGCATTACCCACTCCGTGCCGGAATCGTCATGTATTGTGGTGGATACGCCGGTTGGCCGCGTCATTAACACCGGTGACTGGCGCCTAGACCCAGAACCGCTAGACGAGATGCCTACAGACGTCACCCGTCTACGGCAGTTGGGTGATGAAGGTGTGTTGCTCATGATGAGTGACTCCACTGGTGCAGATAAACCAGGTCGTACCCCAACTGAACACACCCTGCAGGAAAGCTTCCACGACATGATTGGCCGGGCTGAGGGCCGCGTTTTTGTAGCTATTTTTAGCTCCAACATGAACCGCGTGCAAATGATTGTAAATGCCGCTGTGCAGTCCGGTCGCCGCGTGGCGCTGGACGGCCGCAGTATGATGAGCTACGCAGAAATCGCCGTCCGTCAGGGCATTCTAAAAATTCCAAAGGGTACCGTGCTGCCAATGCACGAGATGCCAAACATTCCAGATCGCCAAGTACTCGTTATTTGTACTGGTGGTCAGGGTGAACCACGCGCCGCACTGCAGCGCATGGCAGAAGGGGAGCACCGTCACATTAAGCTCAAAGAGGGCGACACGGTGGTGGTCAGCTCCACGCCTATTCCAGGTAACGAGGTCCGCTACCAAGAAATCGGCAACGACCTAATCCGCCGCGGCGTTACGCTTTTTAGGCACCCAACGCATGAGATTGACGGCGTCGGCCCCATGCACGTGTCTGGTCACGCTGCGCGTGATGAGTACCGGGAGATATTGCACATCGTCCGCCCCAAATACTTCATCCCAATTTATGCCGGCGCTTTGCACCGCAAGTACTTCAAAGAATTAGCTATAGAAGAAGGTATGCCGCGCAATAACGTGATTGACGCTCAAAACGGTGACCAGCTCCTATTTGATGAAAACAGCTGGACCTTGGGCGGGAAAGCGCCCTACGGCAGCTTGCTAGTAGACCAAACCGGCTCCGTGGTCAGCAACGTGGTGGTTAAAGACCGCGTGCTTTTGAGTGAGGAAGGCTTGGTGGCGGTAATTCTAACGGTAGACAAAAAGACCGGCAATCTGTTGACCAGCCCGGACATTATTAGCCGCGGCTTCATTTACATGCGTGACAACGAAGAAATCATGAATGGTCTGCGACTAGAGGTCAAGCGCGCCGTCCAGCAGCGCTTTAAGCGCGTAGATCTAGACCGATTTAAGGCAGAACTTAAAGATCACATTACGCACTACTTGTTTGAGCAAACGCAGCGTAGCCCCATCGTTATTCCAGTGGTAAATATCATTAGCGGTAAGGGTCAAGAGGCGCAGACAGTGCACCAATCTAAGACCAAGACTGCTGAAGAAATTGCTGTGGACCAACAAAAACGATTCCAGGAAATGCGTGCCCGTCTTCTGGGTCAAGACCAACCGGACTAGCAAATTAGTTGCAGATTAATATTGGTTTGCGATACTATTAGCTTAAGAATAGTTTAGAAAGGGGTTTCTATGGCGTCATCGGAAAAGATAAAGAGCCTAAAAAAACAATTTGTTAGGCGGAGTGGCGTACTGGCTGCCCTTTTTCTAGCGATTGGTTTTGGACTAACCGGCATATTGATCAAAACCCAGTCTAAAGCCGCAGAAGCCGGCTTTTCCTTTGGCGCTGCCGGTGATCACGGTAACCACGCAGAGTCCGCGGCTGTTTTCCAAGCCGCAGGTGCTTCTGGCATTAGCTTTTTCCAGTCCAATGGAGATCTAAGCTATAACGAGAATGGTGGGGCACTTAACTGGTGCTCTATGGTTAAGTCTAAGCTGGGCACAATCCCACAAGTCGCCCTAAACGGGAACCATGAAGAAGTCAGCCACCTTGGCTATAACGGGGACGACATAAACACTATTATCAGTGCAAGTTGTCTAGCAAAACCAACGGCGCTCAATATCCAAGACTCACCTTACACTACAGGTACTGCCGGCACAGCTCCCACTAACTACGGACGCGAATATTACTTTGACTACCCAACGTCTAGCCCTACTGCGCGTTTTATCTCTGTCTCTCCAGGAATTAATACCATTAACGGTGGTATATATGACTATAGCGTAGGAACGCCACGCTATGACTGGGTCCAGTCTAAAATTAGAGAAGCTAAGGCTGCAGGTATGTGGGTGGTTGTAAACCAGCACATTCCTTACCTTAATGCAGGTACCTCACACGGCAGCCAGGATATGGCCGCAACTGAGCATCCAAGTGTCAAGCCATTCTTTAACATGCTGCTTTCTGAGAAGGTAGACTTAATCCTGGCCGCTCACGACCATAACTACCAGCGAACCAAACAGATAGGGGGCGCAGCTTGCGCAGGCTACAACTTTAATGTGTACACTCCTACCTGCGTTGCAAATGACTCTAACACCACCTACCAGGCTGGCGCTGGATCAATCGTGATCATTACTGGTTCAGCCGGCGGAAATGAAAAAGATGGCAACAAGATGAACGGTATTAACTATGGCGATCCGGATGCTCCGTATCTGGCTTCTGCTATGGGCAGCAACTCGCCTAATGCAACATTTGGGTTCTCCAAATTTGATATAACAAGCACATCAATCACAGGTTCGTTTGTACCAGGAGTAGGCCAAACAGGTGGATTTACCGATAACTTTACTATCACCAAAGCAGCAACCTCCACAGATGGTGAAGCACCAACAGTAAGCGTCACAGCTCCTACCGCCAATGAAATCATAACAGGCACAAAAACGCTGACCGCCACTGCTGCAGATAACGTAGGAGTAACAAAAGTTGAATTTTACGTGGGTACTTCAAAAGTAGGTGAAGATACTACTGCCCCATACACCTTTGATTGGCCCAGTACCACTGTAGCTAACGGCGACACAACTGTAACAGCCAAGGCTTACGACTCGGCAAACAATCCTGCTACTTCAACTGCAGTCGCAATCACGGTTAGCAACCCTGCCGGAACGACTGATACAGAGAAGCCAACTGTATCTTTGACCGCACCAGCAGCAAACGCAACTTTAACTGGCAATGCAACGCTGACTGCTACTGCTGCAGATAACATAGGTGTCACAAAAGTTAGATTCTACGATGGGTCTACAGAGCTTGGCGAAGATACAACTGCACCTTACACTCTAGCGTGGCTTACCACCACCAGGACTAACGGCAGTGCCAATCTAACAGCTGTGGCCTATGATGCTGCTGGCAACCATACAACTAGTGCAGCAGTGCCAGTAACAATTGATAACCCCACCCAAGCAGCACCTGTTACATTCACAGTTCCAGGCACTGAATCCACTATTGGCTTCTCCGCAACAGGGAGCTGCGCAGCTACCTCAGCAACTTCGGAGAGCAAGACGGCCCCAGCAGAAGTCACGGGCAGTGTCCTTGCGGGCGCCGGGTTTAGCCTTAACTGTAGCTCACCGGGCTCATCGGCACAGGTCACAATCAATTTGGGCAAAGTCTACGATAACGCAAAGATCCGCGTCTTTAAGCAGGTTGCTGGCCAGACATCTGATGTTACTGGCGACGTTACCCTCCAAGACGTGGATGTCGCCGGCAAACCAGTCACAACCATTATGTATACGCTGGTAGATGGTGGCTTTGGCGATGACGATAAAGCCGCAAACGGTAAAATTGTGGACCCAGTCTTTGTTAGCATTGCGCCCACCGTCTCAACACCAGGCACAAATGAGGGCGTAGGCGCAGATGGAACACCAGCTCCGCAGGCAACATCAGGTGGTCAGCTGGCTGATACCGGTGCCGGACGCTATGCTCTGATTGTTGGCTCAGTCCTAGCCCTGGGTCTTGGCGTCTTGGCAGCAGTTGTATTCCTGCTCAAAAGCCGCGACGAAGAAAATCTACAGATTCCGCGCGACCCAACAATCGTAAGCAACTAAAAGCCATCTAGATTGACAAATGATGTAAATATTGCTATAATATTTACATGTCAGAAGTACCTCAAGACAGCCGTGATACTATTCTGCAGCGTCGCATAACTCTGTTAGAAGCGTATATACACTACCATCCAAAAGATAGAACAGGCATAGCCGAATTAGATAAGTACAATCGCCAGCTAGACGCCATCTATGCAGAGCGGCGCGCGGCACTTTTGCAAGTCAGCCAGACTGGACCCCAGGCAGAATAAAGGATATAATTAGCTCCGATATGGCAGCCAAAAAGAAAAAATCAAGCAAAAGAAAACCAGCCCCAAAAGCCGCTAGTTATGAGCGGTCGCCCTTTTGGGCGTATAGCGCAGCCATAATCATGTGCCTGCTGGCCGTGTTTTTGTTTTTGGGTGGTTTTGGAGCTGGCGGCAAATTACCAGTTAGCCTATTCCACGGCGCCTACTGGCTGTTTGGCTGGGGGGCGTATTTAACATCTGTGGCGCTGGTATACTGGGCAATCCACAAATTTAACAGCGAAGACCGACGGATTCCTCTAGCTAAGTTGGTCAGCATGACGCTGCTGCTTATTTTTGCGGCCTGTTTTGCAGCGGTGGTAACGGCCAGCCATCAGGTCGATGGCCCTGGTTGGGTCAGTGAGAGCGGCGGGGAAGTTGGCGGCCTGCTTGGCGGTGGCATTTTGGGCGCGCTTGATCAAGTGCCGGCGGCGCTACTGTTCTTAATTGCTACAATTTTGTCAGCCTGTTTTGCTTTTGGCATAAATATCCGCGACATGCTCGTTAAACTCAAGCCCAAAAAACGCGAGAAAACAGAGGCAGATAAGGACCTGCAAGCACTCAAGACGGAGCAAAGCTTTACGCTTAATGAGGGCGTGCCGGTGGTGCACCACGGCGCCGGTGTGGCTGAACAAAAAGCTGAATCAGTCCGTCTGAGCTCGTTAAGAAACACCGCGCAGAAACTGGCGCCAACAGAGAACCACGAGGCGCTTATTACCACCAATGACCCGGACTGGCAGCTGCCATCTACTGATTTATTAAACCAAAAACAAGCCAAGGCCGATGCCGGCGATGTCAACGGCAACGCCCAAATTATTCATGACACGTTTGCCAACTTTAACATAGACGTGGACATGGAAGGCGCCAACATTGGTCCGCGCGTGACGCAGTACACGCTCAAGCCGCCAACAGGGGTAAAACTGACTAAAATTACCGCGCTAGAGAACAACTTGGCGCTGGACTTGGCCGCCACCAGCATTAGAATGGAAGCGCCAATTCCCGGCAAGCGCGCCGTGGGCATAGAAGTGCCAAACCTTGTGCCGGCTGTGGTGCGCATTAGTAGCTTACTCAGCTCCAAAGAGTGGTCCGACATGAAAGGACCCTTAAGCTTTGTAATCGGTAAAGACATTGGCGGCAAACCCATCGTGGCGGACCTGGCCAAGATGCCGCACATGCTGGTGGCCGGGCAGACTGGGTCTGGTAAATCGGTTATGATTAACACCTTTTTGACGAGTCTTCTGTACCGCAACAGCCCGTCTGATCTTAAGCTGATTCTGGTGGATCCTAAGCAGGTAGAAATGGCGCCCTACGCGGACTTGCCGCATCTGTTAACACCAGTTATTAACGAGCCAGAAAAGTGCATCAGCGCGCTTAAGTGGGCTGTGGCAGAAATGGAACGCCGCCTGCGCACCATGGCAGAAGAGGGCAAGCGCGATATTGGCAGTTACAACGCCGCTAAGAAGGAAGAGGGCATGCCCTATATTGTGGTGGTAATCGATGAGCTGGCCGACCTAATGATGATGGCCGCCCGCGACGTGGAAGCTCTGATTGTCCGCCTAGCCCAGAAAGCGCGCGCCGCCGGCATTCACCTAGTGTTGGCCACGCAGCGTCCGTCCGTAGATGTTATTACCGGTCTGATTAAGGCTAACGTGCCGGCGCGAATCGCCTTTACCGTGGCTAGCCAGGTGGACTCGCGCACCATTATTGATCAGATGGGTGCAGAGAAACTGCTGGGCCGCGGTGACATGCTGCTGCTAACGGCCGACATGCCTAAGCCTAAGCGCGTTCAGGCCGCCCTTATAGAAGAGGCAGAGACCGCTAAGGTCACCGACTTTATTAGAATGCAGCGGGCCCCGCAGTACGATGATGAAGTGGTCAGCATTCCGGTGGTCCTGGGCGGCGGCAAAAACAGCAGCGCCGTTGTGGACTACGGTGGCTCCGACCCAGATGACGACATGTTTAAAGATGCTGTTCGGGTAGTTATAGAAGCCCGCAAAGCTTCTACCAGCCTGTTGCAACGACGGCTGCGCATAGGATACGGCCGCGCCGCGCGCGTTATGGAAGAAATGGAAGAGCAGGGCATTATTGGCGCCGCTGATGGCTCCCGTCCGCGTGAAGTCCTAGTGAGCTCTTTGGACGATGTCTTTGGTGCCACTGCGCCCGCAACCGCTGGGCCTGTTGAGGGTCGCACCAGTAGCGGTTTGGTGGAGCCACCAGATCCTGACAACGCTGGGTACTAGTAAATCCTCTAGAAATATACTATAATATCTGTAATATGACAGGGCCAAGAATTCCTGGAACAGTGCTTCGGCCAGGCGGCATTGACCCGTGGCGGCTCTTTGTTGCCCAGGGCCCAAACTTGGTGGAGCAGGCCAGGGATGCGCGGAGACAGGCCAGGCATTACGCCAAAGGCCCATATGTTGGCAGTGTTGTGTTGGCCTATTCTCATGCTACAGACAACATCGGTATTTTTACAGGGGCTAACCAGAATCTTGCGCCAGGTGATAACCCCACCAAAGTTTGCGCTGAGCGGGTAGCATTACAGAAAGCAGTGCACCACAAGTTTAGTCATGTCATAGCCATGGTAACAACAGGGGAGCCGCAGCCAGATACGCAGAGCGGCAAGGCTTTTGCCACGCTCCATACCTGCGGCATAGACCGTGCAGTCATGCAGGCTCGGCCAGAAGTCTATGGGGATACGCTCATCATGACGGTACAGCCAGATAAAGATGTTTTTGAGCTATATCCCTTTGGCCGATTTGTTGATTTGCACGACACAGATGCTTTAGAGCCAGAACATCACAATGATCCTGGCTTCAGACGCTGGCAAGCGGGTGTGTCTGATTATGATTTATATCAATCTGGGCTAACGCCAAGCAGAGACGACATTGCCGCCTCCCCAGCAGATTTAGCAGTTATGGCCGTGACGGGTGGCTTCCGGTGTCCCATTATTAGTCTTGACTAATTAGTCTTGCAAAACTTGCTCAGTGCGCTACAGTAAAAGCATAACAAAAACGTTTTTAGCCCGGCTACGGCCGGGCTTTTTAGGCGGCGCTACTATTTTTAGCTATGGCATGTGCCAGCCACGCAGTGGTCTGTCTCTTGCGGCTATCGCGTTGTGCCGATGCAATTCGCTGGTTCAGGGCGCGAACAGTCTCCAGCACTACTCGTTCATCACGTGTACCCACATTTCTATCGCCAGCAGCGTAGACTTTCAGGAGGCCGTTCATAACAAAATCTTCCAGGCGGCGCAGGGGAGATGTCACCCGACAATATGGTTCAAGACCTAGGCTAACATGGCGTCCGGGAGATTGGCTAAATCTAGCTACGCTGGTGTCTATAAACTCGGCTAACGTGGTATCGGATGGGTCATGGATACGGTAGATTGCCAATAAATCACGCTCTTTAAGCCAGCGGCCTACTAGATGACAGCCACCAACCATGAAGGTTGATGTGATTCGTTCACCATCTCGTAGCTTTGTGCTGCTGCTCTCACAGAATGAGCCACTGTGCATTTCCTCTAAAACGCTGGCTGAATTCCAACCAACTCCCAGTTGCGCTCGAGTTAGAGATGCGGCTCTGGCAATCGGCTGTTTTTCAGGGCTAAAACGGCATTTACTGCCAAACCTACGATAGGTGTAGTTGTGGGCAATCTCTACATTGCCAAATTGCACATCTACATCAGTGGGTGGACAATTTTCTCCAACAATATAACTTATAACCAAGGCACTTTTAGTCTGACCAGCTTTGAGTTCACGTTGCTTGATGAAGGGCTCTGGCAGCAGTGGGGTGTAGCCCTCTGAGCCTTGTGGGGTCAGGTAGCGTGCTTCTACAAGAGTTTGCGCATGCTTCACTACCTCGTCTCTGTAATATGCACTTGAGGTATCGGCAATACAAATCCTGACCCTGTAAGCCTCGGTAGCAGAAGGCAGGGGTTCTACATTAATCCCATCGTCTATTTCTTTTGGGAACGGGCCATCGGCGGTGAAAATGAGGTAGGGAGAATTTTGGGCAGAAGCAGCGGCATCTAGTTCAAAGAAGTTTGGCCCGCCGCGTGCCGCAATCATAGCTTAATCGTATACCAGCCATAAGCATTATGGCAAGCCAATCTTGACCAACAGAGGTAAATAGCGTAGAATAACAGATACATTATTAACTTCAGCTTGCGGCCGACTTAGTGCGCGTAGGCTGACCATCCTGGAAACGGGCTGGTAACCAAAGGAAGGAAGTCACATATGGCTCAGTATGAGATTGCGGTGCTATATCACCCTGACCTAGAAGTGGACCTAACCAAGGCCGAGGAACGCGTCACCAAAATTATTGAGGGCGCTGGCGGCAAAATTACGGCCACGGACAACTGGGGCAAGCGCAAGCTGGCCTACAACATTAAGGGCAACGAGCACGCTGTCTACGTGTTCTACACCGCCGACATGCCAGGAGAGGCTGTGGGCAAAGTAGAAAGCACGCTGAACATCACGGATGAGGTGATTCGCTTTTTGATCACCAAGCCAGATCTAAAAGCCATTGCCAAAGCCGATGCCGCCAAGGCAGTTAAGGCAGAGCAGGCCGCCAAGCGCGCTGCTCGCGGTGATTCTGAAGACGAAGAATCTGACGATTCTGACGAAAAATAGTCACCCCTGTTATTTGGTCCTAGATAATTAAAAGTTAATGAACTGGGACTTGCGGTTTGATGGCATCAGCGATACGGTGAAGGCATCACATAAAAGGAGGAATGCCCCATGGCACGTAGTTTTAACCAAGTTGTTCTAATGGGAAACCTAACGCGCGATCCAGAACTGCGCCAGACACCATCTGGCCAGAACGTCTGCAGTTTTAGCCTGGCGCTCAACCGCTCGTACAAAGGTGCGGATGGCAATTGGCAAGAGGCCACGGACTACATCGATGTTGTAGCCTGGGGCCCACTGGGCGAGCGCGTGGCGCAGTACCTGTCTAAGGGTCGGCCCTGCCTAGTTAGCGGCCGCCTACAGTCCCGTTCTTGGGAACAAGAAGGGCAGAAGCGCTCTAAAGTAGAAGTTGTAGCCAGCGATGTTACCTTCCTGGGCGGTGGCCCTGGCGGGGATGGCGCTCAGGCGTCTGCTCCAGCAGCTAAGCCAGCTGCCAGCAAGCAGAAGGATGATGTTGTTATAGAGGATGCGGGCGAAGAGCCCATCAACCTGGACGACATCCCGTTTTAACAAATTTGTCAGCGCACATTCTGGGCCAGAACCTGCGTCAAAAACTTTCACTGTATTTTTATACGGCTCAAGTTTTGTGCTCGGTTCTGACTCCAGACTGCACTGCTGAAAAATTGTTAAATAAACGATAAATCATGAAGAAAGGATTTGAATAATGGCAAAGATTTTTAAGCACCGGACAGATGTTGCGTTTTTTGACTACAAGGACTTCAAGACCTTGCAGCGCTACGTAAATGTCTACGGGCAGATTGAAACTCGCAAAAAGACTGGCCTAACAGAGAGTCAGCAGCGTCGTTTGTCTATCGCTATCAAGCGCGCGCGGCACATTGCACTGCTACCGTTTGTGGCTGCCAACTAATGAGGATAAGGCAATATGACGCAGTACAAAGTCATATTGCCAACGGGCTTAAAACCG
>JAGQNO010000040.1 GCA_020428025.1 Candidatus Saccharimonadota bacterium
CTCAGTCCGGCACGACGGTAACTGTTGCAGGTACCCTCAGTGCCACTACCTTGCAGGGATCAGGTAGCGGCATTACCAACCTAAACGGCACTAACATCACCAGCGGCTCCGTGGGCGTGAGCGTTGGTGGTACTGGTGCTACCACCTTTACGCAGTACGGTGTTCTATATGGCGATGGCACCAACGCCCTTCAGGCCACTGTGGCCGGCACTACCGGCGATTGTCTGGTGGGCAACGCTGGCGGCGCACCTAGCTGGGTCAGCTGCGCCAGCGCGGCAGCCGGCGCTACTCCCGGTGGGTCAGCCGGTGGCGACCTGAGCGGCACCTATCCTAACCCCTACGTAACAGGCTTGGCCGGCACCGCATTATCTGTAAGCAGCTTAACCGGCGGGGACATTCTTATATATAACGGTACAAACTGGGTCAACGCAGCGCTCTCTGGCGACATCACCGTAGATAGCGCTGGCATCAGTACGATTGCCGCTGGGACAGTCACTGGCGCTAAGATTGCCGCCGGCACAATCACTGGCAGCAACATCGCCAGTGGCACCATTGCCAACAGCAACTTGGTGAATAGCGGTCTTACCATTACGGCTGGAACTGGCCTGACTGGCGGCGGGGCAGTGTCGCTGGGCGGCAGCACCACGCTCAACGTCAACTTTGGCTCTACCGCCGGCACAGCGGTGGCCGGCAACACCACGCTGACCTGCCCAACCGGCACCGGCAACCTTACCGGCGGCGGCACGGTTATTACCCTAGGCGCGGGCGGCACCTGTGGCTCCTTGAGCACTGTTGCCAGCCCTACCTTTACTGGCTTAACCCTAAGCGGCCTGTCTACCGGCGCGGTTTTGTCCGATGCCTCCGGCAACCTGACCTACGGCACGATTGACCTAGGTTCCAGCAGCTATGTTTCCGGCACTCTTGGCCTAACCAACGGCGGCACCGGCGCTACTACTGCAGCTGGAGCTCGCACCAACTTGGGCGCAGCGGCCAGCGGCGCTAACAGCGACATCACCAGCCTATCTGGCCTGACCACTATGCTGTCAGCCGGGCAGGGTGGTACAGGGGTCGATGGCGCCACTGCGGCCAACGGGCAGTTATTAATCGGCAATGGCAGCGGTTACACGCTGGCCAACTTGACCCAAGGTTCAAACATAGCTATTACCAACGCGGCCGGCAGCATTACGATTGGCCTGACCGGCACCGTCCCAGTGACCAACGGCGGTACCGGCGCGGGGGCCTTTACGGCCAACGGCCTAGTCTACGGCAATAGCACAGGCGCACTGCAGGCCACCGCGGCGGGCACCACCGGCCAGTGTCTGATTGCCACCACCGGCAGCGCCCCCACCTGGGGCAGCTGTTCCGGTAGCGCCGGCGTAACTACCAGCAGCTCTGGCACCGCCAATACCATCGCCATGTTTACTGGCACCAACACCATAGCCAACAGCATTATGACCCAGTCCGGCAGCACGATCAGCGTGGCAGGTACGCTGGCTGCTACCACGTTGCAGGGTGATGGCGCACTAGTCACTAACGTGGATGCAGTTTCCTTGGGCGGGCAAGCCCCCAGCTATTACACCAACGCCTCCAACCTATCGGCTGGCGTAGTGCCGACTGGTCGCATCAGCGGCACCTACAGCGGCCTAACTGGCACCGGCGCGCTAACCAGCGGCTCAATCGGCACTGGCTTTGGCGCCATTAGCACCGGCAGCGCCATTAGCACCACCGCCGCGCTGCAGGGTAACACTTTGAGCATCGGCTCTGGCACCTTTACGGTAGACGCTACCGGCGCAATAACGGCCGCCACTGGCATTACCAGCTCTGGTACGGTTACGCTCAGCAGCCTGGGCACCGGCGTAGTCAAGGCCACCGGCGGTGTTTTGAGCACCGGCACCGTTACCCTGGGCACCGATACTAGCGGCGCCTACGTTGCCGCCTTGGGCACCTTAACCGGCCTAACAACCACTGGCAACAGCGGCGCAGGCAGCACGCCGAGCCTAAGCGTGACCTACGGCGCAGCCGCAGGCACTGCTGCCCAGGGCAACACAGCACTCAGCTTTACTGGCAGCGGCAACCTGACTGGCACCGTAAGTGGTACGGCCGGTGGCGGCTTTAGCACGAACACCTTGGCGATTGTAAATAACCCAACCTTTAGCGGCCTGCTGACCGCCAACGGCGGCGTGGCTGCGACCACCGGCACCTTTAGTGGCGCAGTAACTCTGAGCTCCCTGGGCGCCGGCATTGTGCAGACCAACGCCTCTGGCGTTGTAAGCAGTGCAACAATAGATCGCAACTCAGCTCAGTTTACCGGCCAAACTTCTGTGGCCAACGGTGGCACCGGTGCCAGTACCGCCAGCGGTGCGCGGACCAACCTTGGTGCTGCTGCCTCTGGTGCTAACACAGACATAACATCACTGGCTAATACAACGTCTGTTGGTTCTACCGGCGCTGCCTTGACCTTGCAAGGGAATGCTTCTACTGTCCTGAGTGCCACAGACAGCGGCTTTACCACGAGCGTTGGCTTTGCAGTACCAACTGCCAATGTCAGCTACCTGTTTGACACCGCTGCCGCAGGTACCTACAACATCTGTACCACGGCCGGCAACTGCGCTGGCACGGGCGGCGGCGTCACTACCAGCGGTGGCACCAACGGTACCATTGCCATGTTTACTGGCTCCCAAACAATTGCTAACAGTATCCTCAGCCAATCCGGCAGCACCGTCACTGTAGCTGGCACTCTGGCGGCCACTACCTTGCAGGGCAGCGGCTCCGGTATAACCAACCTAAACGGCACTAACATCACCAGCGGTACCGTAGGTGTATCTGTTGGTGGTACTGGTACTACTACCTTTACCCAATACGGCGTAGTCTACGGCAATGGTACTGGTGCACTGCAGGCTACGGTGGCTGGCACGACAGGTCAGTGTCTAGTTGGCAACACAAGCGGTGCGCCAAGCTGGGTTAGCTGTGCCAGCGCTGGTGGCGGCTCTACGCCTGGCGGCTCAGCTGGCGGCGACCTAAGCGGCACGTACCCCAATCCAACGGTGAGCGGCCTTAGTGGCACGGCTCTGAGCATAAGCTCGCTGACCAGCGGCGACATGCTTATATATAACGGCACAAACTGGGTGAATGCATCCCTAAGTGGTGACCTAACGGTTACCGGTGCCGGAGTGGCCACGATTGCCAACGGCGCAGTTACTGGTGCTAAGATTGATGCCGCTACCATTACGGGTAGTAATATCGCCTCCAGCACTGTAACAAACGCTAACTTAGTTAACTCCAGTTTGACTGTAAACGCAGGCACCGGTCTAACCGGTGGTGGCTCTGTAGCCTTGGGCGGCAGCATTACGTTAAACGTAGCCTACGGCTCCACTGCAACTACCGCAGTAGCTGGCAATACCACGCTGACCTGCCCAACTGGCACTGGCAACTTAACCGGTGGCGGCAACACAATTACCCTAGGCAGCGGCGGCACTTGTGGCTCCTTGAGCACCGTGGCTAGCCCGACCTTTAGCGGGCTGACCTTGAGCGGTCTAACCACAGCCGGCATTGTGGTCAACGATGCCAGTGGCAACCTAAGCACCGTAGCCAGTCTGCCAGTAGCCAACGGCGGCACCGGTACTACCTCTGTTGGCAGCGCCGGCAGCATCACCTACAGTAACGGCACAAGCCTAGCCTTTAGCGCCGTGGGCGGCACCGGCCAATGTCTGATGAGCGGCGGCATCGGCGCACCTACTTGGGGCGCGTGTGCAACCGGCGGGGCAGGCAGCTATATTCAGAACGGCCTCACCAACCAGACAAATGCCAACTTTAATATCACCAGCAACGCCGCAACTAATGTGACCGGCGTTGTTCGCGCATTTGCTGGCCAGACAGCCGACCTATTGCAGTTCCAAAACAGCTCAGCCACCCCTGTAAGCGGCGTTGATGCCAACGGCAACTGGTACATTGCCAACAGCGGCTATAAGCAGACGCTGCAATCGGCTACCTTGACCGCCAACCAGACAATTACCATGCCAAACGCCTCTGGCACCGTTATTACCACCGGCAACCTGACCAACATCACCGCTGTGGGCACCGTTACCAGCGGAACCTGGAACGGCTCCACCGTAGGCACGGGTTACGGCGGCACCGGCGCTACATCGTTTGCCTCTAACGGCGTCTTGTACGGCAACGGCTCTGGCGCGATTTTGGCCACCGCCGCCGGCACCACCGGCCAATGTTTGGTGGCCACTACTGGCAGCGCACCAAGTTGGCAGAGCTGTGCCAGCGCATCGGGCACCTTGGCTGGCGATGTTACCGGTTCTCTAGGCGCTAACACCTTAAGCAAAATTCAGAATACCACGCTGACCATCTCTAGCTTAACCAGCGGCAACTTCTTGCAGTACAACGGCACCGATTGGGTTAATCAGTCGATTTCTGGCGACGCCACCGTGAGCGGTAGCGGCGTGCTAACCGTAGCCAACGGCGCGATTACGGGCGCAAAGATTGCTTCTGGCACCATTACTAACAGCAACTTAAGCAGCGGCTCCTACGGCAATATAACAGGGGTCGGCACCCTAGGTACGCTGACTGTCTCCGGCGCGGCCAGCACCGGCGCCTTAACCGCTTCTAGCATTAGAGACACCGGCCTGACCGCAGGCGCAGTCCTGTCCGATGCCTCCGGCAACCTAAGCTCCGGCACCATTAACCTAGCTTCCAGCACCTATGTCTCCGGCACGCTTGCTGTGGCCAACGGTGGCACCGGTTCTACCACCGCCGCAGGCGCCCGCACCAACTTGGGTGCAGCCGCTAGCGGTGCTAACAGCGATATCACCAGCCTATCCGGCCTGACCACTGCGCTCAGCGTGGGGCAGGGCGGCACCAATGCCACCTCTATTGGCACCGCCGGCTCAGTAGCCTACAGCACTGGTACAGCCTACGCCTTCAGCGCAGCGGGCACATCTGGCCAATGTCTAACCAGCGGCGGCACCGGCGCCCCCACCTGGACTACTTGTACCGGCGCGGGCAGCGGCAACACACTCCAGACGGCATATGCCAACAGTCTGGGTGGCACCACTCCAGAAATCGTGCTAGACAACACTCGCACCACAGTGGACATTCAGGCCTACAGCGGCCAGACCGCTGATTTATTAAACCTCCGCGCCTACAGCGCCGCTGGCTTAGGCTCTGTGCTGTTTGGCGTCTGCAACACCGGCGCAGTCAGCATGGCCGGTCAGCTGACCGTCTCCAGTGGCGGCGCGGCTATTACCGCGAACACCACCATTTC
>JAGQNO010000041.1 GCA_020428025.1 Candidatus Saccharimonadota bacterium
GCTCTGCACGACAGGTGACCGCCAAAAGTCTGTGTTTATATGGTGCGAGCGCTTTTTGCAAAGCCGTATCGTTGCTAAAATCACAGTCAATAACGATAGCTTTGTGATTAACAGGCAAGCCGACACGAGCCGACATATCAGACTCATCCAACAATACCAGGGCGTCAATCTGTTTGTCTAACAGTTTACCAATTTTAACCAAAGCCCTCTCTTGCTCCTTTAAATAAGAGCCGACAAAGAGTACCATATTGCGCTCAAGAGCTTCGTCAAATGTAGACATGTGCGTATTGTATCCTATAAGCTTGATTAGTAACAGGAACTGAGGGATTATAGTATAATTACATCTGTTAGTCAATAATAGAAGACAACGGAAAGAAGCATAATATGAACTCAGTAAAACAAAAGGTATTAATCTTCGGGTCGGCGTCAGATATTGATGCAGACACCGCTCACGCCAAAACACTTTTCATGCTGCAGAATAATGATCTAGATGATTACACGCATGCAGGCTATCGAGATGTCGTTTTCGAGCTAGCCACCTCTAATATCAATGCCTACATAGTAAAAGGTACTGAAAAATTAGTATTAGATACATTTGATACTATCTTCTTGCGCAGTATCAAAGATGAGTCTATCCGTGCTGCCATAGCTCACTATTGTGCTTTGCGAGGTATACGCGTTGTAAACAGCGAAAATATGAGCCTGCCGCTGGCGTCAAAGCTATCACAATACATTCACGCCGCGCAAATGGGTATACCAATACCACGTACATTCTTTTGCTCCCAAAATACACTCATCCCTCTGGCTAAACAATTCTTAGATACGGACACGTATGTCGTGAAGTCTATTTCTGGCAGCAATGGCAATGACAATTACAAAACTGACACACTACCATCTCAGCTTGAATCCCTTTGCGTAATCCAGTCATTCGTGCCAAACACCTATGAATACAGGGTTATCACAATTGATGGCAAGGTCGCTCTTGCTTACAAGAAGGTTAATCAAGGGATTAGTTATCAAAATAACATCGCTCGGGGCGGTAGAAGAGAAACGATTACCACACTCCCAGACGAGGTCGCAGAGTATGCCCTCGCAATGGCGGCTGCCTGTAACCGTGAAATTGCCGGAACAGACATTGTATACTCTGACACACTCAAACAGCACATATTTTTTGAAGTCAATTACAGTTATGGCCACCCATCTTCTGATATTGGTAAAGTGGACTTTGATAAATATACTCAATCGCTTGCAGATTTTTTACATAAATAGCTAGTTGTGCGCCACTCTAAAATAGACAAGCATAATAACAGCCGCAATTATCAGCAGCAGCATAATTATCATGGGAATGAACCCGCGCTGATTCAGAGGCGTGCGCTGCATTATGCTTATGATTATAACGCTGCGGCGCCTAAGACCAAAAGCCCTTTTTGCTGGCGCTGGCGGCGCGGAATTCTTCGAGGATTTTTGTCTGTTCTTTGGTCAGTTTTACAGGGGTATCAACAATTACCGTGACAATCTGTGCGCCGCGCTGGCCGGACCGAATATGTGGGGCGCCGTGGCCGCTGAGCTTAAAGTCTGAGCCAGACTGCGTGCCGGCTGGCACCTTCATGGTCACCGGGCCGTCAACGGTATTAACAGTTATCTCTCCACCCAGGGCAGCGGTGACAATATCGATGTGGCTGCTGCTGAGGATTAAATCGCCTTCGCGGGTGAATTCTTTGTGCGGCCGCACGCGGATGTGGACATATAGGTCTCCCTTGTGGCCGCCTTTGGCAGCTTCGCCGTGCTCGCGGAGGCGGATGGTGGCGCCATCGTCTATGCCGCCCGGCACTTTGAGCTTGATGGTCTGCTCTTTGCGCTTGGTGCCGCGGCCCTGGCAGACAGAACAAACTTTCTCTGGAATTTTACCGGCGCCGTGACACTCCGGGCAGATGGCAGCCTGCTGGATGTTGCCAAAAACGGTCCGCATCTGCTGCACCACCTGGCCGGAACCCTTGCAGGTGGGGCAGGTCTTGAGCTCGTAGCCCGGCTCTGCGGTGGAGCCTTTACAGTGTTCGCAGATATCTTCTAGGTTGAGTTTTAAAGATATTTCTGTGCCAAAAATGGCTTGTTCAAAGGTTATGTCCGTGCGGGCTTCTACGTCGTGGCCGCGGGCTTGCCGCTGACCCCTGCCTTGGCCGCCACCCGGTGTGCCGCCACCAAAGAACTGGCTAAAGATATCGCCCAACCCCATGTCGCCAAAGTCAAAATGTACGTTTTGACCGCCGGCGCCGCCAAAGCCTTCAAACGGATTACCGCCGCCACCGGCGCCCCCCACGCCAGCATGACCAAACTGGTCATACCGCTGCTTTTTAGAAGGGTCTTTTAGGACCTCATAGGCCTCGTTAACCTCTTTGAATTTGGCTTCATCGCCGCCCTGCTTGTCCGGGTGCAGCTCTACCGCCTTGCGGCGGAAGGCTTTTTTGATTTCATCGGCGCTGGCGGATTTGGATACGCCAAGGACTTCATAATAATCACGTTTTGTCATCTGTTACTACTATACTCGTTTAGCAGTCCGATGTCTAGAGTGCCAACAAAAGTTGTCTAGTCCTAGTATTTTTTAGGGAAATATTTTATAATTGCATAATGTCTAGCTTAGATGGCTCAAGGTCGTCATTACTGCGCGGATCACTGGAAACTGCAGCGATACATTTTGAGCACCCTGTTAATGATACACGGGTCAATTTTGTTGGCGTGACACATGTTGGTCGGCCAGAATACTATGCATCTGTTGGCAGTATACTTTTGGACCGTTCAAATGCTGGTGCCGTTACGTTGTGTGAATCTATTGGGCCGCAAACGGGCCCGGTTACCTGGCCGGACCCCAGTAAGCGCAGCCCTCAGCTCGCTTGGCTTGCTCAAAGATACAACCTGGCTGGTCAGCACATGCTAACACCGCCCCCAAACTCAAGCTTCTGCGATATGGACCGTGCCGCCCTAAGACAACATGCTGCAGCCTACAGTATTGATTCAGCAGACATAGAGGATTATTTAGCCCCACCCAACCTAGCAGTAAAACTTGCCGATAAGATTGGATTGGCTGCAGCGCTGCACTTTCCAAATGCTGTCCGTTTAGCACTTGGAGCCTCCGCCAATAATAAAACAGCCAAAAAAGTCTCTGCAATGCGTGATGAATTCATCCTCAAAACCATAGACAAGCTACACGCGCCCGATAATGCTATCACGCAAGAAATATCACTTCTCTGGGGCGCTGGACACGCCAGCGGCGTCGGGAAGGGACTCTTCGATCGTGGTTATAGAGTCCGTTCCAAACGCTGGCTTACGGCAATTCGTTTTGATGGGCGTTAACCTACTGATTACATTTTGTCCTTTGCGAGATAAAGAGCAGCTTTCTGTAGTGGCGGCGCTGCATCCACACCCAGAGTTTCTGAGATGTCATATGCGAGAACACCAGATTTAACCCCAAATATTATTCGTTCGTATTCGTTCGCACTAGTGCCATCGAAAGAATATTGGTGAACTTGTAAGTCATATAAAGTTTCTTCATTGTCGTCAGGGATAAGTTGGCCGTCCATTAAATTTGCTGGCGTTAGTTCAGAAAGTTTAACGCTTCCAGCCCAATTGCCAACCGGATACTCCGCCCTGTGCGCCCTGATTATGGCTGTTCCGTAAAGACTCTGTACTTTTCGTATTATTGGAGCGTCGGAGTTGCCAACAAAGAACCACCAGTCCCGGCCAGCAGAGATTGAGCCCTCTTGGAGTTTGTATGTGGCTGGCTTGCCCAAAATTGCACCGATAAGGCTGGGCACTTTTTGGTAGAAATGACCAGGGTGTGGTTTTTCGTCCACCAAAAAAGCACCCGAAAGTTCAAGGACCTGCCTGAGTTCCTCTGAATCTTTCGGGGCTTTTTCTTTGGACATACTATCCTAATATGCCTTATTTTTCGTCAACGACTTCGCCTTCAACGGCGTCGTCCTTTTTACCCTTGTCTTCTGCGGCGGCCTTGTCTTCTGCGGGCTGCTCTTTGGCGGCCTGCTCGTACATCTTGGCACCAATGGGCATCAGAACATCGTTCAGTTTTTTGGCCGCAGCTTCTAGGTCGTCTTTGCTGGCTTTGTCATCAGCAACAACCTTTTTGGCCTCTTCCATGGCTTTTTCAATGGCTTTTTTGTCATCGTCAGAGACCTTTTCTTCATCTTTTAGCTTTTGGGCTTGGTAGACGGCGGAGTCTAGTAAGTTACGGGCCTCAACGGCTTCTTTGCGGGCCTTGTCTTCATCGGCGTGAGCCTCTGCTTCTTTGGCCATTTTTTCTACCTCTGCTTTGTCCAGAGAGCCGGAGCCTTGGATGGTGATGTTTTGCTCTTTGCCGGTGCCCTTGTCTTTGGCGGTCACGTTTAGGATACCGTTGGCATCGATGTTAAACGTCACTTCAATTTGCGGGATGCCGCGTGGGGCCGGCGCAATGCCGTCTAGCACAAAGCGTCCCAGTGATTTGTTGCCGTCAATCATGTCTCGCTCGCCCTGAGCCACGTGGATTTCTACTTGCGGCTGATTGTCAGCGGCTGTACTAAACACTTCTGACTTACTGGTTGGAATGGTGGTGTTGCGGTCAATTAACTTAGTCATGACGCCGCCCATGGTCTCTATGCCTAGGCTCAGCGGCGTAACGTCTAGCAGCAGCACGTCTTTAACATCGCCCTGCAGCACCCCACCCTGGATGGCCGCGCCAATGGCAACGACTTCATCCGGGTTGACGCCCTTCATTGGCTCTTTGCCAAAGATTTTCTTGACTTCTTCCTGTACGGCGGGCATGCGCGTCATGCCGCCCACCAGCACTACTTGGTTGATGTCCGATGCTTTAAGGCCGGCGTCTTTAAGGGCTTTCTCACATGGTACAGCGGTCTTCTTGATGAGGTCGCCCACTAGGCTTTCTAGCTTGGCGCGGGTCAGCTTCATTTCAAAGTGCTTGGGACCGTCGGCGTCGGCGGTTAGGAATGGCAGGTTAATGTCTACTTCCTGAGCAGTGGAAAGCTCAATTTTGGCTTTTTCTGCCTCGTCGCGCAGGCGCTGCATGGCAGCGTTGTCATCGGTAATATCTATGCCGTTTTCTTTCTTGAATTCATCCGCAAAGTAATTGATTATGACGCGGTCAAAGTCGGCACCGCCCAGGTGCGTGTCACCGTTGGTGGATTTGACTTCAAAGACGCCGTCGCCTAGTTCTAGGATAGAGACGTCAAAGGTACCGCCACCAAG
>JAGQNO010000042.1 GCA_020428025.1 Candidatus Saccharimonadota bacterium
TAGTTTGTCTAGGCCAAAGTCCACCAGGGCGATGCTGGCTCCAAATACGATGGCAAAAATCAACACTGCGCGCGTTAAGGCGCGGGATTCTTTGCGGTTTGGCCACGTAACATGCTTAAGCTCTTTAAAGCTGCTGCGAATATAGCGCGGCACTAAAATCAGCCCAACCCAACCCGCCACTTTAGCAATAAATTTGAACGGCTGATACTTAAACATTGGCGCTAAGAACGTGCCAATCTTAATAAACGGCCAGCTTACAATAAGCCACAAAAACTTAGATAGCCGGCCCAGAATACTTGGTTTCTCTGGGGCAGTGGCTGCAGCCTGTGCTTTAGCCGCTTGCTCACGGATGGTGGGCGCGGGCTTTAGACGTCGTTTTTTTGGCTTGGATTCTTCTCTGTCTGCCATGATTTCTCCCATTAAAAAAGCCTACATTAAGCTGTAGGCGACTGTGTCAAGCATACCACTGTTAGCACGGCATCGTCAAGACTAGCGCGTGGTATAGTAGTTGTAATGACTTTAGCACTACTTGTTCTAGCGCTGCTTCCGCTTGTGTCTTTTGTACTTATACTGCCCTTTGTATGGCCACACCGGTCCCAGGTGGCGTTGGCGCTCATTGTTTGGCAGGTTGGCATAGCTGGATTATTTGTGGCGCTGGCGCCTGGGTGGTGGAGCGGTTTGTATGCTGCGGCGGCAATGTACCAGATAATCAATCTACTGCGCGTGCGACGCGGAGCGATTCAGGTGGATTTTCTGCGCCGAGCCAGCTTGCGGGCCATAAAGTATTTAACGGTGGCGCAATCGGTTTTTGCAGTTGTTGCTATCTTCCAGCAAAACTCACACTTAACACTCAAGCAAATGGCCATTGTTGTGGTAACGGCCCAGCTGCTGGGCGCCCTTATGATGGCCCTTTCCACCGCCAAGCACCTAAAAAGCACAAAGACGCTGCAGGCCACCCAGCACTACGCGGACAAAGATCTCCCAAGTATTAGCGTGCTTATCCCGGCCCGAAATGAAACAGAAGAGCTGCACGCCTGTCTAGACGCCTTAGTGGCCAGCGATTACCCCAAGCTGGAAATCCTAGTCCTAGACGATTGCTCTCAAGAACGACGCACGCCAGAAATTATCCGCGGCTACGCCAACAAAGGCGTTCGCTTTGTGGCCGGTAAGGCGCCGGATGAATCATGGCTAGCCAAAAACTTTGCCTACCAGCAGCTGGTAGAGGCTTCAAGTGGCGATTTGCTGGTCTTTTGTGGCGTAGACCTAACAATGGCCCCTGGCGCCCTGCGCGAACTAGTCACCACACTGCTAGAAAAAGAAAAGACCATGCTCAGCGTGCTGCCGCACAATCAACCGCCAGACGATTGGCGCTCTTATCTTTTACAACCCGTACGCTATGGCTGGGAGCTCAGTCTACCGCGCCGCCCATTTAATCGCCCACCGGTGTTGAGCTCTTGCTTTATCATTGATCGTACCGCGCTAGAGCAAGCTGGTGGCTTTAAAGCGGCCTGCCGATCAGTATCGCCAGAGAGTTATTTGGCACGCAGTAGCGTGCGGGGGGATAAATACAGCTTTGTCCGGAGCAATCTCTTAGTCAGCCACAAAAACCTGGCCGAGCAGCGCAGTACTGGCCTGCGACTGCGCTATCCGCAGCTGCATCGCCGCATAGAGTTAGTAGCCTTCTTGAGCGTTATAGAACTATTGGTCTTAGTGCTGCCGTTGCCGCTCAGCCTGATTATTGCGTGGCACGGCGCTTGGCTGCTGGCCGTTGCCGGGCTCGTGTCTACGGTTCTCTTAATGTTTGTGGCTCTGCAAATCACCGCCGTTATGTATGGCCGATTCAGGCCGCTGGCAGTGGCGCTAGCGCCACTCTTACCATTGGTAGATTTGTGGCTGCTTAACAAGTCCATGCTCGCCTACGAATTTGGCCGCGTAGAATGGAAAGACCGCAATATTTGCCTTCCAGTCATGCGCCAAGAAACAACTACTGCAAATTAGGAATAAAAATACTAAACGTGGAGCCATGATTCAGCTGGCTCTCTAGGTTAATTTCTGCGTGCAGGAGCCGAGCTAGTTTGGCGGTTACGTACAGCCCTAGGCCGGTGCCGCCCGTTTCTCTGGTTCTAAAATCCTCGGAGCGGAAAAACTTATCAAACACCTTTTCTTGGTCTGGTTTGCTTAAACCAATGCCGGTGTCTGTCACGTAAAACGTTACGCCTTTTGGCGATGTTTTTGCGCTTAAGGTCACGCCGCCGCGCTGAGTGTATTTGATCGCGTTGGTAATAAAGTTTTGCAGTACTTCCCGCACGTAGAGTTTGCTGGACTGCAAAAGCTCCAATTTTGGATCTAGCTCTAGTTTAAATGTCAGATTTTTAGCTGCCGCCTGCGGCGTGTAGTTACTCTGGAGCTCAGTTAAGAGATCATGCACATTAATGCCTTCCGGCTCGATTTCTAGTACTCCGCGTTCAGCGCGGCTGAGCGTTGCTAAATCGTTAATCATATCTGCCAGAAAAAGAACTTGGTGGTGGGCTTCTTTAAGCGCGGCCTGAATTGCTTTAATATCGCCAGTTTTACCGGCAATAAATTCCGCATTGCCAATGTTGCCCTCTGCAATAGCAATGGGCGTGCGAAGCTCGTGGCTAACAACGCTAATAAACTCGTCACGCTCTTCTTCTAGCGATTTTTCCCGAGTGATATCGCGCAGTAGGAGCACATAGCCCTGCTGGCCCGCCTCGCCATAGCCAAGATGCACTGGCGCAATACTCAAATAGAGGTTAATGGTGCTTCCGTCTTTGTATTTTAGACGCAGATCGCGGTTGGTGGTAGGATGCGTGGCAGCGGAGACTAGGTCGCAGATTGGGACAGGCTGATTTTCTGAATCAATCGGGTAGATCAGCTTGTCAATTCCTGTTCCAGCCCTAATGTTGTTGACGTCCAAAATGTCCAGCGCGGCACCGTTGTAGACCACCACTTTGTGCTTGTCGTCCACGGCAATAACTGCATCGGCCATGCTATTAATAAGGCTGGTTAAGCGGCCGTGATCTAATTGTTCGGCTGATTTTTTACTCTTAAGCGTTAGCGCCATATTCAGGCTTTATTGTACGGGCACGGCGCCAGATTGTAAAACTGGCTTTTGGCGCCGCATGACCTTTCGTTTCTGGGCTGCATCCGGCAGCATGGCTGTTAGTACCGCCCAAAACTCTGGGCCGTGATTCATAACTCTGGTGTGCGCCAGTTCATGCAAAATCACGTAATCTATTAAATCCCACGGCAACTGCATCAGGTAGCTATTTAGCACGATTCGCTGCTTTTGGTCGCAACTACCCCAACGGCTGGTCAGTCTCTTGATGCGCAGGTCTTGATAGGAGCAGTTATGCTTGTGCGCTAATTCCGCCAACCTGCCGGGAAGCAACTGCTCTGCCTGCTTCTTGAGCGCACGCTGCGCTGCCGCGGCGGCTGCAGTTTGCACAGCAGCATTAGAAAAGTCTAGGCTTTTTGGATAGCGCACAGTGATAGTGGTTTTTGTTACCGTTGCTTTTGGAGCGGCAACATCTGCGGTCAGACCAATAAGATGATGGAACTTGCCAACGGCCTGACCCGGCACTAGCAGCTCTATGCTGGGTTTTTGAGCTCTAATCCAATCCGCCTTTTGCACGGCAAAAGCATGTCCACTGGCAAAACTGGCCCAGCGCGGGATGCTAATTGTTATCTGTCCGGTGGGCTTAATGCTCAGCCGGAGGCTGCGGCTAGAAGCACGTTTGGTAACCACAACCGGACCCACGCCGTCAATTTCATAGGTTTTGCTGGACATATTATCTAATAAGAATGTTGCGGCGCGACATATCTACGCGACCCGCGGAGGGGCTAGGCACTAAATTAACTAGGGCTGGCTTTGCTTTATGCTGAGCGCCATCTTCTAGGCTCAACAAGCCCATTTGGCGCAGTTTGTGCATAACCGCGGCGTACTGTGTGCTAAAGACGTGTTTGCCACTGACCACAGCATAATCTTCCGCAGGAGAGGGATTTTGCATGTGCGTAATAATTTTGCCAAAGGTGGTTTGATCGTGCTGGGCTGCAAACTTATCGTCTATGCGGCGACGATCCCGCTTGGTGCCGCGCACGTATGCGCTTTCTGGATCCATCTGGAACCAAACAATCAACGTTTGCGCCTTGGATTTACGGGCTAAATCTCGCAGCTGCCGACGCTGAGCACCGCGCAGGGCGTTAACATCGTACACCACGCTGACGCCAGCGGCTAGGAACTCATTGGTCATGTAATCCATTAGCTGGGTGACAACATCGTTCTCTGCTTTGTCGTAACGAGGCTTCTCAAACAGCTCTGCCCTAATGCGGTCTGCCTGCAAATGCGCAGCCTGGACATTCTCTGTAAACTGACGCGCAAAATAGGTCTTGCCGGCCCCCGGAAAACCGTAGAGAAGAATCAGGAATGGCTTGGTTGGAACAATCTTTCCCATGTGACAGATATTATATACCAATTCCGGTAGTTTCAAAATGCCGATTCATGCTATTATGAATTAGCACTTTTAGGGGCATAGTACAACGGTTAGTATAAAGGTCTCCAAAACCTTAGATCGTGGTTCGATTCCACGTGCCCCTGCCAATAAAAAACTTCACTCAGTGAATTATTATACCGTTGAAGAATCGAATGCGCGTTAGCCATGAAACTACTTTATACTCACATTTTGATATAACATGTATAGATAACAAATATGAAGGAGGCGCATGGAACTAAGTATCAATTGGCTCGCGGTCATCACTGCAACTGTTGCCAGCATGATCGTAGCAGGCGTGTGGTATCAGGATTGGGCACTCGGCTTGCCATGGAAAAAGATAACTAACATT
>JAGQNO010000043.1 GCA_020428025.1 Candidatus Saccharimonadota bacterium
CAATTCAGCATTTTTCCTCAAAATAGGTTCGAGCGGAGTTGTAAAACTCCACCAAATCAGGACAAAATACGGAAACTGGGCGCAAATGCGCCCAAATTTCCCGAAAAGTTCGTTCTTGGTACGCGCGAAGGGAGTCGAACCCCCGACCTTTGGTACCGGAAACCAACGCTCTATCCAGCTGAGCTACGCGCGCATCGCTTTTAGTATACCCTAAGGCGCCCCGGCGGTGGTATACTGCCAGCAACAAGGAGGAACTATGGTCAAGAAGAAAGACAAGCCTGGCTCTGATGCGCTTAGGCAGTTGTTGCTTGCAGGCCTCATTGGAGTCGCCGGCTACATAGGGCTGCAATTACAAACTACACCAAAGCTGGCAACTGCAGGGGCTTGGATTATTGGTACTGGTAGCCTGCTGGCTATGATATGGCTGAGCGTCTGGCGATTGGATGGCCCACAGACCAAAGCACACGTGGAGCGCGAAGATACAGGTAGGGCGCTGCGGGACACCTTGCTGCTGATTGCTAGCTTTGCTAGCCTGGGTGCACTTATTTTGCTGCTGGTTGAGGCCGGCCAGGCACATGGCAATCAAAAAATGCTGCTGGTGCTGGCGGGTCTGGGTGTTATTGCTATGTCCTGGGCGTTAGTGCATAGCTTGTTTGGTTTGCGTTATGCGCGGCTCTACTATGGTCATGCACATGGCGGAATCGATTTTAACGACAAAGCCATGCCTAGCTACAAGGATTTTGCTTACCTGGCGTTTACGGTTGGTATGACCTTCCAGGTGTCGGACACCGTTATTAGCAGCCGACATATTAGGGCCGCCGTGCTGCGGCAGGCACTTTTGTCGTATGTATTTGGCACAGCAATAATTGCCACGACCATTAATGCCGTGGCTAGTTTATCAGCGTGATAGCTCTGGGTTGGTAGTAGAAAGGTGGCTTGCAGGGATACTGTACTGGGCTAAGTCGCCATTACGCCACTGGTAGAGCGTAATGCTAATATAGGCCGTAACCAGCAAGGCAGAGATGCCAAAAATAAGCAGCATTTTATTTTGTAGTGTTTGTTGTATATCCATTAACCATAAGTATAATGATTTTGCCCCACCAGTCAAGCAGCGTGAACTAGCTCACAAAATTGCCGGACGGCGTGTGCTAGACTAACTGTGAATGGAGAAAAATGTACATGGCTAACTGGGATAAAGTATCGGGCGAGGGCAATGTAGAGGACCGGCGCACGGCCAGACCTGGCATGGTAATTGGCGGCGTAGGCAGTCTAATTTTAGTACTGGCTTTTATGTTTTTGGGCGGCAAAGACCCGCTTTTGGATTCCGTCCTAAACGGCTTAGCACAAAACAGCGGCACTCAGACTACAGAAACGCGCACCTTAACGCCATCTGAGGCAGCCTACAAAACGTTTGCCAGCAAAGTCCTGGCCTCTAATAACGGTATTTGGCCTGGTATTTTCCAGCAGCAGACTAACGGCGGCCAGTATAGTGCGCCCAAGCTAGTGTTGTTTAGGCAGGCTACCAACGCCGCGTGTGGCTATGAATCGTCTGCGGTTGGCCCAAACTACTGCGCCGCAGACCAGACTGTCTATCTGGATGAAACGTTTTTTGATGAGATTTACAAACAGTTTGGCGGCAGCACCGGCGATGTTGCCCAAGCTTACGTAATCAGTCACGAAGTCGGCCACCATATCCAAAACCTACTGGGTACGCTAGAAAGTGGCGCTAGCTCTGTTAGCCTTGAGCTGCAAGCAGACTGCTACGCTGGTATTTGGGCTAAGTACGCCGCTGACGCCGGCATTATTACGCAGGCAGAAATGCAAGAGGCCATTAGCGCTGCCAGCTCCGTGGGCGACGATCATATTCAGAAGGAGCAAACCGGCACTGTCCGGCCAGATAGCTTTACGCACGGCAGCTCCGCCCAGCGCGTGGGCGCCCTTAAGACCGGGTTTAGCAAGGGCACAATGCAGGCTTGCAGCGTGCTGTAGGCTCTCAAGCGGCTAGCGCGATTTGTTGTAGCTCTAGGCGTGCAGCTACTGCTAAAATGTTGGGCATCTCGCGCCGCAGTGGTAGGTTGAGCGGTTGCCCCGGGCAGTGCCATTTCATATCCGCTACTTCATCTGGGTTGGGCTGTAAAACAGCTGGGTCACAGACTAATTCCGCAGTTGCAACGTGACCTATGCGTAACCTGCCTTCAAGATGTTCTTTACCTGGCTTTGGACCCAAAATTATTCGTTCATAAATCCGGAAGGGACTGGTTAAATTAATTACAGCGTTTGTTTCCTCGCCAATTTCTCTATGCGCGGCTGCATCTAGGCTTTCTAGCGGGTCAATTTTGCCACCGGGCAGCTCCCATTCACCCGTCTTTGCTCGTTTACAAAGTAAAAATCGACCCGTGCTAGGGTCGATAATCTTGGTCCGCACAACAATCAGTGGCTCAATTTTTGGTGCTTTTGGTTTTGGCCGTTCCATAAAAAAACTATACACTACGATGGAAAAATATGGTACAGCATTATAGAGCAGGTTAGGTCACTGTTTCTCGCTTATCATAACCTAACCGCCCTATAAAACACCACCCACCAACTAACCTATATAGTTAGTATCAAAGTAACTGGCTAGAAGTCCGTCTGATAGGATTTGAAGCGTATCAAGTACAGTTTCGTCATTCAGGCTCTCACCATAAACTAGCGGCAATTCGGTGCATCCTAGGATTACAGCATCAAGATTATTGGTTAGCTTAAACTTTGTAACTTGCTCCTTGAACAGTCGTCTCCCAGATTCCGTTAGCTTATCATTGAGCTGCTTGTATATGAACTGCTCAATTTGCTTTGCAAAGTCTATGTCTGGACGAACTATATCAGCGATTCCAGATAAAGCATCGTCGTAGAGCCTTGAACCTAAAGTTGTGGGGGTAGCCAATAAGCCTACTTGCTTGAAGCCAGCAATCTCAACGCGTTTTGCAACGATCGTTTGAATCGGTAGAAACGGCACTTTAGTTACAGCTTGTAATTCAGGCAGTAAGATGTGCGCAGTGTTGCAAGCAATACCACTAACGCTACAGCCAGCTTTTTCGAGTAGCTTTGTACGGTCAAGTAGTATTTGCTTTGCTTTTGGTAATTCGTTTTCATTTGATATGAAGTTGGGCACGGGAACATTAAGCAGGACAATCTCTGGATAGTCATCATCTAAAGCAGCAGCAGGTGTATATTTCTGCGTACCTTTAATGAGTAACTCATACAGCTTTGCACTGGCTTGTGGACCCATGCCTCCAAGTATTCCTATGGCGGACATAATAGTCTCCTAGATTTAAGAAATTATATAGATTCAGATAGTAATTAAAACAATTAGGGACTAAGCCCAGGGAAAGAGGTGCAGAGCAACGACTGATTTAACTGATGAGAAATTGTTGCTCAATTTCATAAAATATATTGTAGCACATTATTCTAAATAATGCTATTGCTTTATTCAATGAACTTTTCAACAGAGCCATCTATGACTATTGCTTGTCCGTCTTTGAGTGCTACAAAAAGGCTCAAGCCGAAATACCTGAACCTAAGAGTGTAGAAAGTATGCAAGCACAGGCTCTCAAGACCTTAAAAGACCAGTATGATACCTTGCTGGATATGTCTACTCGTAAACTCGTAGATGAAGAAACCTTTATTGAAAAGTCTGCCAAACTCAAGGCTGAGCTTAAAGAACTGCATAAGCAACAAGCAGAGACTAACGAACATACCGAAGACTGGTACGAGTATACGGCGGGTCTAATTAGTAAGTTCATGAACGCGATTGGTTACTGCCATTGCGTGATAATAGAAAACATTTTGTAGCACAATTAAACGAGGCTAGAACAATGTCTCAACAGATGAAAAAGAGCCTTCTTGAGGCTCTCCGTCTAGAATGGTACCCGCGGCAAGACTCGAACTTGCGACCAACTGGTTCGAAGCCAGCTACTCTAATCCACTGAGCTACGCGGGCGCGCTGCGTGCGTGTATACTATTCTATCATGACTACAGAGGTGCCGCTGCTTACTACGTTTGCCGATGCACAAAAGGTGCTGCGGACCTACTACGCCAATGCGCAGACCAAGTACACGCTGGACAATATGTGCGCGCTCATGGACCACATAGGCAGCCCCCAGGAAAAAATTAGGGTGGTGCATGTGGCGGGGACTAGCGGCAAGACGTCTACATCGTACTACGCCGCGGCACTGCTGCGCGCCGCCGGCTTACAGGTTGGCCTGAGTGTGTCGCCCCATGTGGACCAGATTAACGAGCGGCTGCAGATCAACGGCCAGCCGCTGTCAGAGGCCGAGTTTTGCCAGGTACTCACCGAGTTCCTGAACGCAATTAAGGATGCTCCGGTCAAGCCATCGTACTTTGAGCTTTTGACGGCAATGGCGTTTTGGGAATATGCTCGCCGGGGCGTAGATGCAGCCGTTATGGAAGTTGGTTTAGGCGGCCTGCTAGACGCCACAAACGTCATTTCTAGGCGGGATAAAATTTGTCTTATAACAGATATAGGTCTGGACCACACAGAAATTTTAGGCGATACGCTGGTGGAAATTGCTCAGCAGAAAGCCGGCATTATTCAGCCCGGTA
>JAGQNO010000044.1 GCA_020428025.1 Candidatus Saccharimonadota bacterium
GATTAAACAGGCGCTCAAAGGGGGCAGATGACCATCCCAATCATAAAACTAAACGACGGCAATCGCATACCACAAATCGGCCTAGGTCTGTGGCAAAACAAAGACAAGTCAGAATTTGATGCAGCTTTCACGGCAGCAATCAAAGCCGGCTACACGCACTTTGACAGCGCGCAGGCCTACGATAACGAGCAGTTCCTGGGCGCGGCCATGCAAAATCAGAAGCGCGAGGACCTGTTTGTAACTACCAAAATTGCGGTGGAACATTTTGGCTACAATAATGCCCAAAAGACATTTCAACAATCGCTGAAGAAACTGCAAACAGACTATGTGGATTTGCTGCTGCTACATTTTCCAGTGCCAATTTTGCGTAAGAAATCATGGCTGGCGCTAGAGGAAATCAAAAAAACGGGCGGGGCAAAGTCCATTGGCGTGAGTAATTACACGGTTAAGCATCTGGAAGAAATGAAACAGTACGCTAGTGTCATGCCGGTGGTTAATCAGGTGGAGTTGCACGTCTTTTTGCAGCAGCCGGAGCTACTAGAGTACTGCGCCGCAAACAATATTGTGGTGGAGGCGTATAGTCCGCTGGCGCACGCCAAGGATATGGATAATCAAGTTGTGGCCGATATTGCGGCCAAACACCAAAAATCCTACGCGCAAATCATGCTGCGCTGGTGCCTGCAGAAGGGTTTGGTGGTGCTGCCAAAGTCCGTGACATCGTCACGCATACAAGAAAATATGAACATTTTTGATTTTGAGCTGGATGCGGAAGATATGCAGCAGCTGACGGCCCAAGACCGGGACCTGCGGACCTGCTGGAGCCCGGTGCACGTGCCGTAGGCTATAATAAAGATATGATAGACCGCATAGTCGACGCCAGTGCGCCAGAGCCAGAGGCCCCAGAAGAGCTGCAGTTAGAAAACAGTCTGCGGCCGCAGGATTTTGCTAATTACATCGGTCAGGAGCGACTCAAAAAGAACATTCAGCTGGCTATTAAGGCCGCCAAAAAGCGGCAGGAAGCGTTGGATCATGTGCTGTTGTATGGCCCGCCGGGCCTAGGCAAAACGACGATGGCCAGCGTGATTGCCAATGAAATGGGGGCGCAGATTAAAATCACCAGCGGACCGGCCATTGAGCGGGCCGGGGACCTGGCTAGTCTGCTGACCAACTTGCAGGACGGTGATATCTTGTTTATTGATGAAATACATCGGCTCAACCGGTCTGTAGAAGAGGTACTGTATAGTGCCATGGAAGATTTTAAACTGGATATTATGCTGGGCAAGGGGCCAAGTGCGCGCAGTCTGCGGCTGGATTTGCCGCAGTTTACCATTATTGGTGCCACCACACGGGCCGGCGCACTGGCCGGACCATTACGGGACCGCTTTGGTCATGTGCACCGCTTAGAGTTTTATACGCCAGCAGAGGTAGAGCAGATTATTCAGCGGGCTGCCAGTATATTAAAAGCAGAAATTAAGCCTAAGGCGTCAGCGCAGCTGGCAGAGCGGGCGCGCTTAACACCGCGGATTGCTAATCGGCTGCTCAAGCGGGTGCGGGATTACGCCGATGTCAACGGCGACGGGATCATAGACACAGAAATTAGCCAACAGGCGCTGCAGCTGCTAGAAATTGATGAGCTGGGGCTGGACCCGGCGGATCGACATCTGCTAAACGCGATTATTGATAGTTATGGCGGTGGGCCGGTGGGCGTAGAAACGTTGGCTGCACTGACGGCGGAGGAGCGGCAGACTATAGAAGATTTTATTGAACCGTATCTGATGCAAATCGGCTTACTAGAGCGCACGCCTAGGGGCCGTAAGGTGACGCCTAAGGCGTATCAGCATTTGGGTAAGAAAATAGACGTTGACCAGCAGAGTAAGCTGGTATAATCAGGGCATGCAGTTTAGTTCTAAACACACACCCGACCCTACGCTCCACCCAGATCATCCGCAAAATCAGTTGGAAGGACCGGTAGAAAACCCCCTGGCCACCATGCGCCAGGACGAGACGATTATCTGTGAAATCCAGCGTCATCCTATTGGCCTGATTGCAATTTACGCGTCGTTTGGCGCTCTCATGCTCTTGGTGCTTGTGGGCATCCTTATGGCTCCTAATGTTTTAACTACGTTTGATAAGGGGTCAGTTAATCGGATTGGCCTGGCGCTGGTTATTGTTGCGGCCACCTTTAGTTCACTGTTTGCCTGGATTGCTACCATTGTCTACAACGGCAACCGTTGGATTATTACCGATGACAGTCTAACCCAAGTCAACCAACTGAGCCTATTTGATAAGCAATCCAGCCAGCTAAGCCTGGGCAACCTAGAGGACGTAACATCAGAAAAAAATGGTATTCTGCCCCATATCTTTAACTATGGCATGCTCAAAGTAGAGACAGCCGGAGAGCGGAGTAAGTTTGTGTTCCCGTATTGCCCGGACCCAGATAGTTACGCCCAAAAAATCCTGGCTGCCAGAGAGAATTTTGAGCAAGGCCGCGTGCACGGCCACGAGCAGCGTTTATACCGCGCTCAGGGTAGCTATGAGCCGCTTCGTCAGAGTAGCGACCAGCCGCTGCCCGGACAAGGGCAACAGTTCTATGACCCGCAGGCGCCGCCGCAGCAGGGTCCAGGCGGCCAGCCGCCATATCCGCCCCAGCCCGGTCAATCAGCCTGAGTGTGATTTACTGGAACGGGTTTGTTCTGGATTCGCTAAAGAGTGCTTGTACGCCCACACTGTTATCTTTAAGCTGCATAAGCTGCTTGACCAAATTTTCATCAATATGCGGCGTGCTGGCCGCTGTCGTATCTTGATTAGCCTGGACGTTCGTTGCTTGATCTATCTTAAAAATCAGAAAGGCGTACAGGCCAGCTAAAAGTAGGACAAAAAACAGAACGCTATAGCGGCCAAGTTGTCCTAAGACTTGCAGTAGTTGTTTAGAGAGTGATGATAGACTTATGCTTTTCATTGTCCTGGCTTTATATAGTTATTAAGTACTAGAGTAAAGGTAAGTTGGCCTGGGTTGGCGCGCTGCGGTTGAATAGATAAGCTGCTGACTTCTGCCGTGCGCCGGTTGTTTTCTAGTCCGCTTAAGAAGGCCACAAATTGCTCAAACGATACCAAGCTGTCTGTATTATTACTAATGGTTATCTGCTGGTTGTAGACCCCAGGAATGCTTGGTACGGCAACCAGCTGCGATAAGCCCGCGCTCTTAGAGGCAGCTGCTGCTTTGGTCGTGCCAAGCGTAGACATGGGGAAGGTTATAGAGTTAAGCGTTATGTTGTTGGCCGTGGCAATGGCAGAAATTTGCCGCACCGTTTCTGCCTGATCCTTGTCTTGTGGCACGATTGCCTTGGTAATTTTATGGAGTTCGCTATATTTTTTTATCTGCGACTTAGCCTGAGCAAGACCGTTTTGCTGGGCGGTTAGCATTGCTAGTTCCTGGCGACTTTTTACTAAATCAGCGGATTTATTTTTTAGTAACCCACTGAGCATGTAGACACCGCTAAATAAGCCGATTACCATAATGAGAAGTAGGGCGATTAAGCTCCAAAAAAGTCGTTTTGGCGTCATGACTTGGCCTTCTTTTGGTTAATGAATAGGAAGGGGTTGTCTTGAGCAAACTGAGCACGAATTGTGACGCTACAGGGGTAATTGGGGTCGGGCGCATTTTTTGCGTTGCAGGTAATACTCTGAATATCGGCTTTGGCAAAAATCTTGTTGGCGGGGTCCGCTAGGTTGACTTGCACCTGGGTGGCGGTAGTAGTGTTGGCTACCTCTGCAGAAACGTCTAGACCGCTGCCACCGGCCAGCTGGGTAATGTTAAGCCCCGTAAGTTTTGCGCCGCTTGGTAGCGCTACGGCCATTTGCTTCAGTAATTTAGAGAACAGGATTTCTTGGCTAAGGACTTTTTGGGTTAATTTTAGGCTATCACTAATACTGGCGACCTGCTGAGCGGTCTCTGCTTGCCGAGCGTTCTTTAGGGTAATTTGCGTGTCTTTAACATGCTGATTGGTCGTAGATATAGCATGCTGCACAGATAACAGACCATAGGTTGCAATAAGGCCAGCGCCAATCAGGCCAATTAGCATAGCAAAGCTCCAATGCAGCAAACGCCTATTGTACGATGCGTAGCGGTAGGCCTTTTTTGTTTCCGGTGGCAGTAGGTTAATCATTTTTAAATACCTCTGTTTCCGGGGCAAGGGCTAGGCCAATGGCGGTAGCGTACATAGTTCTATCTGCAGCGGAGGGTGGCTGGAGGCGTTGATAGTCTACGTAGAGCCAGGGGTCGCAGGAGCGTACCGCCAAGCGTAGGCTACTAGTGAAGTATTCTGATAAACCGGGCATGTTGGCGCCCCCGCCCAGAGTAATCACCTGAGTAATTGGACGGTCTGCACCGTAACGCTCGCTGTGGTAGCGAACCAGACGCTTAATTTCTTTAATGATTTTTTGTAGCACCGGGTCTAGGGCATCTTGGATTTCTGACTGGCGTTTGCTGCGGCTTAGGCCGTACTTGGTCT
>JAGQNO010000045.1 GCA_020428025.1 Candidatus Saccharimonadota bacterium
GCTACACTAGGTAGGTTATAGTTATGGCGAGCAATAAAGAGGTTATCGAATTAACGGGCAAGATTGTGGAAACCCTTCCAGGGACCCAGTTCCGTGTCGAACTCGAAAACGGCCATAAAATTATAGCTCACGTCGCCGGCAAGATGCGGAAACATTTTATCCGTATTGTGCCCGGAGACAGCGTTACGGTCGAGTTGACCCCTTACGATCTAACTAAGGGCAGAATCACCTATCGCAAAGGCTAGAGTGCCAGACAAGCGCTCGTAGATTTAATAAATTAAGGCAGTGTGTCACCGCATAGTAAAGGAGGCGATGATCCGCATGAAAGTGCGTGCAAGTGTCAAAAAGATAAGCCCCGACGACAAGATAGTACGTCGTAAGGGGCGTTTATACGTTATTAACAAACTTAAGCCGCGCCACAAGCAGCGCCAAGGTTAGGAGTTAGCATGGCAAGAATTTCCGGCGTAACTATCCCAACTGAGAAGCAGGTTTGGGTTGCGCTAACTTACGTTCACGGCATTGGCCCTAAGAGTGCAGAAGACATTCTGGCCGGCGCCAAGGTAGAGCGAACCACTCGCGTTAAAGATTTAACAGACGCAGAAATCGCTCGTATTCAAGATATTATCAACGCTGATTACACCGTAGAAGGTGAATTGCAGCGCATTGTTTCTGGCAACATTAAGCGGCTAAAGGACATCAAGAGCTACCGCGGCGATCGCCACGCTCGCAGCCTGCCAAGCCGTGGCCAGCGTACTAAGACAAATGCTCGTACTCGTCGTGGCAAGAAAACCACTGTGAGCGGTACCGCTAAGAAAGTAGCAAGTAAGACATAATGGCAACTACTACAACTACAACTGTTAAGAAAAAGAAGAACAAGCGGCAAGTTAGCGCCGGTCAGGTGCACGTGCAGGCTACGTTTAACAACACCATCATTACCTTTACCGATTCTGCTGGTGGCGCGCTAGCCGCCTGCAGCGCAGGCGCTTGCGGTTTCCGCGGCTCCAAAAAGGGTACGGCTTACGCCGCCCAGGTCGCCGCAGAAAAAGCCGGTCAGACTGCTAAGCAGCAGTACGGTTTTGCTAAGGCAGATGTCTTTGTAAAAGGTGTTGGTATGGGCCGCGATGCAGCAATCCGCGCACTTGCCACCCTAGGCATTCAAGTAGAAAGTATTAAAGATGTAACCGGCGTGCCTCACGGCGGTGTTCGTCCTAAGAAAGCTCGGAGGGTCTAATCCATGGCAAGAGACACTCACTCAATTGTTAAGATGTCGCGCCGCGAAGGCTATGCGCTGCACCCCAAGGCCCACAAGGCGTTGGTTAAGCGCACCGCTAAGCCCGGCCAGGCGCAAAATTCGCGTTTCCGCGCTAAGGCTAGCCAGTACTCTATCCAGCTGCGTGAAAAGCAGAAGGTTAAGCGTCTGTACGGTCTGCTAGAGAAGCAATTCTCTAACCTCATGAAAGAAGCCAACCGCAAAGAAGGCCAATCTGGCGCTAACTTGCTGCAGCTGCTGGAGCAACGCGCAGATAACGCCATTTACCGCGCCGGTTTTGCCCCTAGCCGTCGGGCTGCCCGTCAGCTGGTCAGCCACGGTCACTTTGTGTTAAATGGCACCCGCGTTGACATCCCTTCTATTCGTCTAAAAGCTGGCGACAAAATTACCTTGCGTGAAGCCAGCAAGAACTCCGGCTACTTTAAGCAGCTAGACGACATTAGTCCAGCGCCCAGCGCTACCCCAGCTTGGCTAAAAGTTGACCGCAAAAAAGTAGCCGTAGAAATCACCGGCCTGCCTACGCGTGACGATGCTGAACCAGACATTAAAGAACAACTAATCGTAGAATACTACTCACGCTAAGGAAGGAGCGACTATGTCAAACAACATTCACCAGCCCGGAGTTGTCAAAGTAGATGATCATAGCAGCACAAGCGCTACATTTACCGTTGAGCCGCTTCACTCTGGCTACGGTATGACCCTAGGCAACAGCCTTCGCCGCGTACTGCTTTCTAGCATTGCCGGTGCTGCCGTTACCAGCTTTAAGATAGATGGCGTTACCCATGAATTTACCACCGTTCCAGGTGTAAAAGAAGACGTCATTGATATCATGCTAAACCTAAAGGGCGTCCGTTTCCGCGTGTACGGCGATGACGTACAAACTTTGCGCATCGTTAAAAAAGGCAAGGGCACTGTTACCGCTAAAGACATCCAGCTCAACGCTGATGTAGAAGTCGTTAACCCAGACCACGTCATTGCCACCATAGACGACGCCAAGGGCAGCCTAACTGTAGACCTAACCGTAGAAATCGGCCGCGGCTACCGCACCATAGAAGAAGAGACGGCTCGCAAAGGCAGCGACATGATTGCCCTAGACGCCATCTTCAGCCCAGTGCTGCGTTGCCGCTACAAGGTGGAAAACACCCGCGTTGGCCAGGCTACAGACCTAGACAAACTACTGATTACCGTTGACACCGATGGCACCATCACCCCACGCGACGCGTTTGAGGAAGCTGCTGCAATTTTGGTCAACCAGTACACCGCCTTGGCCGGCCAGACCCGCGTGGCTACCCCAGTAGCCGCTGCTGCGCCTGCTGCCGCTAGCTCTGGCGACGGTTTTGACACTGACATGATTGGCGAAGAGCCTACCGCGCTTAACACGCCCATTGAGGACCTAAATCTGAGCGCTCGCACCACCAACGCACTCATCAACAACGACATTCACTCCATTAAGGACCTGTTTGCCCTGAGCGATGTTGAGCTGCGCGAGCTAAAGGGCTTTGGCTCTAAGGCTTTAGACGAAGTTAAAGATAAGATGGCGGAACTGGAGCTTTAATATGCATCGCCACGGATATAAAGGAAGAAAATTTGGCCGCGAGCGCGATCAGCGCAACGCCCTCATTAAGGGTCTAGCCGACTCGCTGGTTAAATACGAAAAAATTGAGACAACGCTGCCTAAGGCAAAAGAAGTTGTCCCCTACATTGAAAAGCTGATTACCAAAGCCAAGAAGGGCGATTTGCACAACCGCCGCCAAGTCATTGCCGGCCTGCAAACCCTAGAAAGCGCCCACAAACTAGTGGATGAGCTTGCCCCCAAAATGAAAGGCCGCGTTTCTGGCCACGTCCGCGTGACCCGCACTAGCCTACGCCGCGGCGACAATGCCCAGCTAGCAACCGTTAGCTTTGTAGACGACCTTAAGGAGGCGCCAGTCGCTAAAGCTAATGCCGCCCCCAAGGCAGAGGCCCCTGCTAAAAAGCCAGCAGCCACCGCCAAGAAGGAGACTAAATAATGAAGACCTATAGCGCAAAACCCACCGACGTCAAACGCGAATGGTACGTTGTTGATGCTTCAGAAGCACCACTTGGCCGCTTGGCCACAGAGGTCGCTCAGCTGCTTATTGGCAAAGGCAAGCCTCAATTTACCAAGCACATCGACTGTGGCGATTACGTCGTAGTAATCAATGCAGCCAATCTGCAGGTTACCGGCAAAAAGATGGAAGACAAAATGTACTACCAGCACTCTGGCTACCCGGGCGGTCTTAAGGAAGCCAACCTAACCAAGGTTATGGTTAAAGACCCTAGCATGCCAATTGTCAAAGCAGTGCGCGGTATGCTGCCAGTTAACAAGCTACGCGATGGCCGCTTGGCTCGTCTAAAAGTCTACGCTGGCCCAGACCACAACCACGCCGCTCAAGGTCCAAAAACCATTAAACTTAAGGAGGCCAAATAATGGCTGATAAACACTATCACTACGCCCTTGGCCGCCGCAAGAGCGCAACGGCCCGCGTCCGCCTAACTAGCGGTAAGGGTGTCTTTACGATTAACGACAAGCCCGCCGCAGAATATTTTGCAGACAGCAAATACCTGCTTGGCAAATTAGACCAGCCGTTTACTGCGGTTGACCTAAACGGCAAATATGACATGTCCGCCCGCGTTACCGGCGGGGGTCACGAAGGCCAAGTAGAAGCAATCCGCCTAGGAATTGCCAAAGCTCTTGTTGTTGCTCAGGAAGACCTAAAATCCACGCTGAAACGCGCTGATCTACTCAGCCGTGACAGCCGTGAGCGCGAGCGCAAGAAGTTTGGTCTGCGCGGCGCCCGCAAGCAACGCCAGTTTACCAAGCGTTAAGCTTGAGCGTATCAAAAAAATACCGGCCACCTGCCGGTATTTTTTATATACAATGCTTTATGATCTATTAGTATTTTGCAAGGGAAGGCTTGCTATATTCCATATCCTCCAGGGCGCCAATTATTAGCCGCTATAATGGTGGCTAATCCTAAAACATTTTTCTGACCTGCCAATCGGTCATAGAGCTACAATCTAAACAGCACCCACAACGTAAAAAGATTAATTTGGAGCGTATTCCAAAAGGTGTTATTCTTGTAAAGTTATGACACTATCGATGAGTCAATATTGGTTTACCGGCACCTCCGTGGCGGTTTGTTCTGTGTGTTCGTAAAACCAGGAAGATATTGACTAAACCGCCAAACAGGCGGTTTTTTAATAT
>JAGQNO010000046.1 GCA_020428025.1 Candidatus Saccharimonadota bacterium
CGCTGCGACCAAGGAGCGTAGCCACGCGCTCACGCATTTCCCGCGCTGCTTTGTTGGTAAAGGTGACCGCCAAAATATTGTACGGCGTGGCCTTGCCGGTAGATAAAATGTAGGCAATCCTATGTGTTAGCGTTTTGGTCTTACCAGAGCCAGCGCCAGCCTGAATCAGCAGCGGACCTTCCGTGGTTTCTACAGCGCGGCGCTGCTCCGGGTTGAGTCCTTCTAACAGATTATCAGCGGCCGCAGCGGCAGCCTCCTCAGCCGCCCAAGGATCGGTAAATTCAAAGTCCATATGGTTCTATTATAGCGGCCTTGGCGACCAAAAAATGTTGTACTATTTGACGCTAAAGAAATTTGTGTGCGGCAGATTAACTGGCAGGTTAATCAGGCCGGCATCTACCGCAATATCGGCCCAGGCTAGTAGGAGTAGCACGGCCAAAATACTGCCCAAAATGACGGTGCGCCGACTTTTGCGCTGCTCTGCCGTGGTAATGGGCAAGAAATATTTCTGACTATCTACCAGCGCCTGCAACTTGGCTTGACGCTCTATTTCTGCGGGGTCTTCTGGGTCGGGGTCTTCTGTGGGCTTATCTGTGGCGTCGGCCGGGAGCTGCGTGTCTTCTGCTTCTTCCTGCTCTTCTACGGTGGCGGGCGCTTCTGTTTCTTGAACCTCTTTAGAAGGGGCTTCCGCTGTTTGTTCTTCTGTAACAGGATCCTCTGGCGTTGGCTCTTCATCGTGCACAATTGGCTGAATCACGATTTTGCTGGCACTAGGCGCCTGAGCCTCTTTGGGTTTGGTCTCTGGCTCCATTTCTGGAGTAGAGCTAGCGGGCTTAACCATGGGGTCGGCCATTATGGGCCTGTTAGTCACAATCACAGGTTTGGCCGTCGCTTCTGCCGGGGCGTCTTTTTTGACATCGATAACTTTTTTACTAGGCATGTTGCTCCTTTGCGGCTGCTAGCTGGTGCGCTTTGGTGACGATATCGGCAAATTGCTGGTAGTTTAGGCTGGCGCCGCCTACCAAGAAGCCGTCTACGCCATCGATGCTCAAGATGTTAGCTACAAAGTCTGGCTCCACACTGCCGCCATATAAAATGCGAACGGCGTCGGCTACATTCTTGCCAAACTGCCCTTCTATAATCAGCCGAATATAGGCCACCACCTCTGTAATTGCCGCCGCGGAGGCTGGTCGTCCTGCGCCAATCGCCCAAACTGGCTCGTAGGCAATAACTACTTCTGCCGCCTCTGGGCCGGTTAAATCGCGCAGGGCGGTGACTACTTGCTCGCGCACCACCTGTTTGGTTTCGTGATTGGTTCGTTCTACCCGCGTCTCTCCCACGCAAATAATTGGGGTAATCTCATTTCTGACGGCCGCCGCAACTTTGGCGCGGACATCCTTGTTGGTTTCCGCAAAATATTTGCGACGTTCCGAATGACCAATGATGCCGTAGTGCACCAACCCGGACAGCATGGCAAAGCTGACTTCCCCCGTCAGCGCGCCTAAGTCTTGCGCGTTGGCGTTCTGCGCTGCCAGTCTAAACTTACGCCGATCCACTTCTAAACTAATCGGCTGCAGTGTCAACATGCTGGGTGCCAAAACTGTTTCTATATCCCGATGCTGCGGCACGCGCTCACCCAAGCGGCGCACCAGTAAACTGGCCTGCTGCGTGTTTAGATGCATTTTCCAGTTGCCAACAATCAGTGTTTTTTTCATTTGTCCTCCAGGGCTGTTATGCCCGGTAATTTGCGGCCGGCCATGAGCTCTAGGCTGGCTCCGCCGCCGGTTGATACATGGTTAAAACTATCTGTTAATCCGCGGCTTTGCACATAGGCTACAGTGTCGCCGCCGCCTACTACGCTAAATGGTTTGTGGCCAAAATCGCCCAGCATGCCTTCCATAATTAGCTCTGTGCCATGCGCGTATGGGCCCACCGGTCCTTGCGTGCCAGCTACTTCTGCCATGCCCATGGTGCCGTTCCAAATAACCGTACCGGCCAGCTGCAAACTGCCAGCAATAAATGCGCCGCTAAACGGTCCGATGTCTAGAATTTTCTCATTGGCGGCCACTTTAGAGGCGGAGGCTGGCACGCGTTTGGGGTAATGCTCAATATCGGCCACGGCCAACGCGCCCCAGTCCACAATTCTTGTAGGCGTGTTCTTGTCCGCTTTTTGGGCCACCACCCCGTCGCGCGGCAAGAAGAAGACAAAATCGCGCTCTTTGGCTTCTGATTGCGCCTGCGCCATGATGTCTTTGGCTATCTGGAGCTCACCGTCGTCTACTAAACTCTTGGCAACATCTACGCCAGTGGCCTTGAGGAAGGTATTGGCCATGGCGCCGCCAATGGCGACCATGTCCGCCATTTCTATAAACTTTTTAAGAATATCTATTTTATCGGCGATTTTAGCCCCGCCAACCACCGCCACCATGGGCCGCTCAGGCTCACGCATGACTTTGGTAATGGTGTCTACCTCTTTGGCAAGTAGCAGCCCAGCCGCCGATGGTAGCAACTTAGGTAGCCCCGACACACTCACAGCACCGTGATGCACCACGCCAAAGGCGTCCTGCACAAACACGTCCGCCAGCGCCGCCAACTCTTTGGCAAATTTTTTATCATTTGCCTCTTCTTCTGGATGAAAGCGCACGTTTTCCAGGAGCAAAATCTGACCCGGTTTGAGCGCTTGAGCTTTCTCTAGCGTTTCTGGGCCTACGCAATCGTTTGCAAATTCTACCGGTAGCTTTAGAAGTTCGTGCAGCCGCTTAGCAACTGGCAGTAGGCTCATAGACGGCACAACTTTGCCTTCCGGCCGCCCCAGGTGAGAGCACAAAATAATCGCCGCGCCCTTGTCTAGCAGATACTGCAAGGTGGGCAACGATTGGGTGATGCGGTAATCGTCTTCTATCTTGCCGCCACTGGTCAGGGGCACGTTATAGTCAACCCGGACAAGTACTCGCTTGCCCTTTACATTCAGGTCTTTGACGGTTTTTTTGGTAAACATCCCACCTACTCGGTTTTGCTTATGTTTTAACTATAGCGCAGCCGGGCTGCTTCCGCTAGTAGTACGCTCTACCTTTTGTGTAAATGTGTACAAAAGGTAGAGTCTACTTATTCTAAGACACGAACTTTGATAGTATCAGTGGTGCCCACCCGGCCCGGGTATTTGCCAGAAACTGTCACTACCGTGTCATTTTTGTGCAGGATTTTGTGGCGCAGTAGCCAGTCTGTCAGGCGCTGGGCGGCTTCTGCATGAGCTGGACGCACGTACGATTTTACACCGTAGACTAGGGCGAGTTGCTGAGCGGTGCGGTCATCGCTGGTTACGGCAATCACCGGTACGTCTGGCCGGTAGGAAGAAATTTGCTGAGCGGTGGCGCCGGATTTGGTTTCTGCCACCACGGCCACGGCGTCGATATTTTCTGCCAGGCTTAGGATAGCTTTAGAAATGGCGACCTGGCGGGTGTGCTCCGGCTGGTAGGCTGGGTAGTGCACCTCTACCGGGCGAGTCGCCTCTGAGTACATAATGACGTCTTTCATAGTTGTTACCGCCTCTAGCGGGTACTGGCCGGCGGCAGTTTCTTCGCTGAGCATGACACAGTCTGTGCCCAGCATAACGGCCGTGGCAACATCGGAAATTTCTGCGCGGGTGGGTGTGGGAGAATCGGTCATGCTAAACAACATTTGGGTGGCCACAATGACGGGCTTGGCGTAGCGCTGACAGAGGCCGATTAGCTGGCGCTGAATAATGGGCACGGCTTCTGGCAGGACTTCTACGGCCATATCGCCGCGGGCTACCATTATGGCGTCGGACTCCAAAACAATCCCTTCCATGTCTTCTACTGCGGCCTTGGTTTCAAACTTGGTGATTAAGTGGGCAGACATGTTTAGGTTGCGCATCAGGCGGCGCATGGCCCGGACGTCTGCGGCAGTCTGCACAAAGCTTTGGGCCACGTAGTCTATGTCCTGGGTAGAGCCAAAGACTAAGTCGGCTTTGTCTTTGGCGGTAATGACATCGCCGCCAAAATCGGTATCTGGCAGGTTAATGCCTTTGCGCTGCATGAGCTTACCGTTGTTTTCTGCTTTGGCGTAGACAACGCCATCTTTTATGCTGGTAACTACGGTGCGGACTTTGCCGTCCCAGAGATAAAGCCGTTCGCCGCGCTTCATTTTTTTAGCTAAATCGTATTGTATGGGGATACAGCCATCTTGTTTCTTAAACGAAAACTTGAGCGTCTGGCCTTTTGTAACTTCTATAGTTTCCGGAAAATCGCCAAGCCGAATTTTAGGCCCTTGCAAATCTTGAATAATGGCGACCGGCTTTTCCAGAGCTTTGGATGCTTTTCTAATCCACTCAATCCGCTGGCCATGTTCTGCATGATCACCGTGACTGAAGTTGAGCCTGAGCCCATTAGCACCAGCGGCAATTAGACCAAGGATTGCTTCATACGAGTCTGTGGCCGGACCGACCGTAGCAATAATCTTGGTGT
>JAGQNO010000047.1 GCA_020428025.1 Candidatus Saccharimonadota bacterium
AGGGTATAAAGACGTCCAGCCATTTGTCTATGCCGGCTTTTTCCCGGAATCAAACGAGTTCTATCAGGAGCTCAAAGACGCCGTAGAAAAATTGAGTCTTTCAGATAGCGCGCTGCAGTTTGCGCCAGAGAACTCGCCGGTACTGGGCTTTGGCGTTCGGATAGGCTTCTTGGGGCTGCTGCACATGGATATAGTCCGTGAGCGTTTAGAGCGTGAATACAACCTGGAGCTCGTGGTGACCAATCCGTCCACAGACTATCAAATTACACTGCTCTCTGGGGAAGAAGTAGACATTAAGTCCGCCGCAGACTTACCAGATCCGGCAAAAATAAAGGAAATTCGTGAACCGTGGATTAAAGGTGAAATTGTGGTACCGCAGGAATATGTAGGCCCGGTTATTCAACTTATTAGCAGCAAGCGTGGCCTACACAAAAACCTGAGCTACATGGAAGATAGGGCGCTGGTAAGCTTTGAGGCGCCGCTCGCTAACTTGCTAACCGACTTTTATGACCAACTCAAAAGCCTGACCAGCGGCTATGGCTCGTTTAACTATGAGCTGTCCGATTACCGTGCAGAAGACCTAGTAAAAGTTGACTTCTACGTGGCTGGAGAGCGGGTGGATGCGCTGAGTGTCATGGTGCACAAAACAGAGGCAGACCGGCTGGGCAGGGAGACTGTGGGCAAGCTCAAAGAGGTAATCCCGCGCCAAAACTTCCAGGTGGCGCTGCAGGCCGGCATTGGTGGCCGCTTTATTGCCAGAGAAGACATATCGGCCTTCCGTAAAGATGTTACCACGGGGCTGTACGGCGGCGACGTATCGCGCAAAAAGAAAGTGCTGGCCAAGCAGGCCAAGGGTAAGAAGCGCCTAAAACGCTTTGGTAAAGTGGACATCCCGGCGGAAGCATTTACAGTTATGCTTAAGCGCGATTAGCGGTACAATATACGTAATGAAAGAACTCAAAGCCTTCCTTAAACCATCCTGGCAAGTCAATCTTGTGGGCATTACGTTTGGTATATTATTCACCGGCTTTATTATTGGGCTTGGCACATATCAAAACAGCACCTTAAAGCAAAATCTGCTGGGCGTAAACTGGCATGAATCATTTGCGGTGGAGCAGAAAGCCAGTCTGCAGACTATTTCTGAAAACTTGGCACACAACAGTGTAATTGGTGCGGCGCCGCTGTTTCTGGTGTGGGCTGGGCTTGGCCTTATGATTTATCTGTTTACCATTAAGATTGTGCGCGGGTTTGGCAGTGCCCTTAGCCTAACAGAAGAAATGGGCTACATGCACACGTCACGTTCGGCAATCCTTAAAGATGCTTTTTTGCATCTTGGCGTTAGGATCGGGGCCTTAATTTTTTGGTTCATTGCCTTAAAATTGACGCTGTCGTTTTTGCTTCCACTGATGATTACGTATGCAAGCGCCGCCCATAATCTTGATGCGCCATCACTATTCTACGCGGTGTTGGCATCCCTGCTCGGCTACTTTATTGTTTATCTGCACATTGTTTGCTTTAGATTTATTCTACTTAGACGCCGTGTGTTTGGCGATTTAAATAGCTAAATGCGCTTTTACTTCTTGCAACAATTCTTCAGCGCAGATGCGTGCTGAAGCTTGGTTAATTGCAACACCTTGACGCACAAACTCATCGATTTGCTTAGTAGTGTGCTTGAACGTATCGTTAACAACAAAGGTGTAGTAATCTGCACTCAGGGCTGTTTCTAGCTCTGTTACAGCACTTTCTAAACGACGCGTAATTTCATCTTCAGGCAAAGAGCCGCGGGCAGTCATGCGGACCATCCATTCGTCAAAACTAGGCGGCAACACAAACAGGATAATGCTGTTGCCGGGGCTGTACTTGTGGACGTTGGCTGCGCCATCTGGCTGGACCTCATTAATAGCGATTTTGTCGTCCGCCAGAACTTGTTGCAGTTCTCGCAGGCTAATGCCAGAAACTTGCTGCTGATGAATGACCGCGGCCTCCAAAAAGAGCCCTTTTTGCAAATCTTCTAAAATTTCTTGCTCTGGCCTAAACCAGTACTCGCGTCCGTTTTGTTCTAATACTCCATTATTTTCCCGTGGTTTTCTGGTGGTGTCAGAGACAATTGAGTGGTACGCGCCAGTGGTCAAGAGGTGATTAATAATGGTGTTGCGACCGCTGGAAGTAGGCCCCACCAGCAAGACCATTTTTAATTTTTCTAGCGCCTTAATTGCGTCGGGGTGAGGCGTATAGTTTTGTAAAACAGATTCAAACTCGGCTAAATGTTCCAAAGAGTTCATGCATCATTTATACCAGTTAACCGTTATTTTAACAACTAGCACTCTTGACCCCGGACTGCTAAAGCGTTATAATTATATCTGTTATGACAGATCGTCAGCACCAAATTTTAGTTGCCATTATTGAGCAGTATGCAGAGGTAGCCAGCCCGGTTGGGTCTAACATGCTGGCCAAGCTTTTTGGCGTGTCTAGCGCCACTATTCGCGCAGAAATGGCAGAGCTAGAACGTTTGGGCTTTATTGCACAGCCACACACCAGTGCTGGCCGGGTGCCCACAGACAAAGGCTACCGGCTCTATGTTAACTCCTTAACAGAGGGCCATGTAGCGGCCGCACCCAGTCGGGCAGAAAACGCCCTGGCCACGCGCGTGCAGGACGGCGGCCATCCAGAACGCGTTATTAGAAATGCTGTAGACACGCTGGTGGACTTAACGCACAATTTAGGCATTGCCACCATTGGCAATCAGTTGTACATGAGTGGCCTTTCCAATCTGTTTGGGCAGCCAGAATTTATTGGCGGCTCACAGGCGCGCCAGGTGGCAGAACTTTTGGACAATTTAGAGCCGTGGCTGCGCGAGGCCGCACCTAATCAGCCGCTCAACGTCTACATTGGCCAAGAGAACCCAATTGGCCGCTCCGCCGGCGCATCGCTTATTATTAGCCGATTCCGCAGCCCATTCTCTGACCACAGCTACATTGGCGTAATTGGCTCTACCCGCCAAAGCTACAAAGATGTTATGGCGTTGGTAGCACATGCCGGGCGGACACTAGAGGAGGTTTTATGAGTAGCCACGCTAGAAAAGAACAAACAAATGATACTGTTTTTTGGCGCAGTGTCTTTGATGCATGCCATCTCCAGACAGGTCTTAGAGCTTTGGAGGACTATGCAAATAATCAGGAAATAAATATCAGTCCTTGCCACGCCGCACCTTATAATCCCAGGGCTTGTTCTTAAGAAGATAAAAAGTGAAGAGGAAATCATGACTAAGAAAACTACTCCTAATCCACTACAACAGCAAGTAGATGACCTTACTGCCGCTCTCCAGCGCGAGCGCGCTGATGCAGAAAACCTGCGGCGTCGCCACGCAGTAGATTTAGCCAGCTTAAAAACTGGCGCCAAAGCAGACGTGGTCAAGCAGCTGCTGCCCATTATTGATAATTTTGAGCGCGCTCTAAAGCATGTCCCAGAAGACCTAACAGATAATGATTACGTTAAAGGCGTGCAGGGCATTGTTAAACAGTTTGAAAAAACCCTAGCCGATATTGGCGTGCACCGCATTGCCACCGCGGGAAATCCTTTTAACCCAGAATTGCACAACGCGGTCAGCATGGAAGACGGCGGCGATGGCAAAGAAGTAGTATCAGAAGAATTGCAGGCCGGGTATCAGCTGGGCGACCACGTCATACGCCACGCCATGGTGCGGGTTAAGAGCTAGATGACCAGCCCAGAGCAGCGGCTGGCAACACAAATGTGGGACTCTGACTTAGGCAGTATGGTTTTGTGTATGCAAAGATATTTACAGCTGGCGACACCTGACCTTGCTGCAGCTCAAACCTACTGGAAGTCAGTTGAGGATTATTTTTTAGATGCAGCCGCCTACGACTATCTAGATTATAAAGAACTGATGAATCAGGCGCACCAAATTGTTACTAACTCTGATAATATTGTTGAAGAACCAGCTGAGTTACAGGGGTATTAGCACTCTTGACAAGTGAGTGCTAATACCCCTATACTGAGTATATGTTGGCGCTCAGTGCGAGAGAGTGCCAGCCCTAGAATCTAAAAAATGGGCGTTCGCCCGCTACTAATGAAAGGAAAGAATATGGGTAAAATTATTGGAATCGACCTAGGTACTACTAACAGTGCCATGGCCGTTATGCAAGCCGGCAAGCCGGAAATTATTACTAACTCAGAAGGGCAGCGCACCACACCGTCCGTGGTGGCTGTTAATAAGAAGGGTGAGCGTTTGGTAGGGCAAATTGCCCGCCGCCAGCAGGTCACCAACCCTAAAGACACCGTCTATGAAATGAAGCGCCTGATTGGCCGCAACTGGTCAG
>JAGQNO010000048.1 GCA_020428025.1 Candidatus Saccharimonadota bacterium
AAATGGCGGAAAAGCCGGGAATTTTTTCTCCTTCTATGGTCATGCTGATTACAAAGTGGCGGTTGTGCATGTGCACTAGATCGTATTCCAGGAAGCGCGGCTCAAAGTAGCGCTGCATGCTGCGGGCATCGTCTACACCCATTCTAAAGGCAACTATAGAGCCTACGTTGCCAAAGACGGCGTCTTTAACCTCTTGGCTCATTTGGGCAATATACTGGTTGGCTACCGTTAGGTTAAGGCCATATTTACGAGCCTCTGACAAAATGGTGGCAAAACTGTCCGTGGCAAAGTTCTGGAATTCGTCTACATACAAATAGAACGGCGCGCGCTCGCTGGCCGGAATATCCGCCCGGCTCATGGCGCCCAGCTGAATTTTTGTAACTAAGAGCGCGCCCAGCAGCGCGGCGTTGTCTTCGCCCACCAGGCCGCGGCTTAGATTAACAATCAGAATTTTGCGCTGATCCATAATTTGCCTAATGTTAAAGCTGGATTTTGGCTGACCGATTATATTACGCACCAATGGATTGGCGGTAAAAGCGCCCACCTTGTTTAAGACCGGCGCCACGGCCTCTGCCGCAAATTTATCGTTCCAGCTAGCAAATTCTATCTCCCAGAAGTTGCGCACCACTGGGTCATTCACGTACTTTAAAACGTCCTGGCGAAATTTCTTATCTGTTAAAATCCGCGTAATGTCCAGCATGGTGGCGTCCGGGTAATCCAGCAGCGCCAGCAGCGAGTAACGCAGAATGTACTCCAGCCGCGGACCCCAACTTTCAAACATGCGCTTAAGTACACCAATTAGTTCCGACGCCGTGTGCGTTCGCAGCTTAGGGTCTTGCACTTCCATGGGATTAAAAGCAATCGGAAAATCTGTGTCTGCCGGGTTAAAGTAAATCACGTCGTTGGCGCGCTCTGCCGGGATGCGCTTAAGGACGCTCAGGGCGTAATCGCCGTGCGGATCAATGACCGCAAAGCCGTAGGGGCTAAAGACATCAGATATAGTCAGCAGCTCCAGCAAACCAGACTTACCCACACCAGTCTGACCAATGATGTACAGGTGCCGACCACGGTCGCTACGCGGCATACCAAACATAGTGTTGTGCCCACGGAAATTGGTGGTTGCAATAGGACTAATCGACTCCGGTGGCGATTGCCCTACCACCGGTAAATTAGCCGGCGGCTCCGCCGTTTGGCTGAGCGCCCACAGAATATACGGCGTCTCCACATTGGTGTGCGGCAAGTGGTACAGCGTGGCGACTTCTTCAATATTTAGTATCTGACCCCTGTTAACAAGTCGATGTTCATACGCCTGGAGCTGCGGATTTTCTACCGTACGCTTCTGCGCAAAGCCGTTTAAGTAGGTGGTATTAAACTGCTTATAGCTAGCAATGATGCTCTGCAGCCGGAGTTTGGCCGCTGTTATTGGGGTGCTACCGCGGTAGACAATTCTTAAAGACGATTCAAACGCCAACTTGTGAGACTTTTCTTCTGCCGCACTTGCCCGCGCGCTTTCATACTCCATCAGCTGCTCTTTTTGCGGACCCTTGCCCTCTTCTGGCGGCGTCCAAAGCGCGCTTAATATCGCCGCTGGGTTACTGGCAGACTTGGTTTTACCCCGCAGGCTATGAGCATACCTCTCACTATTTCTGTGCCACTGCTGCGGCGCTGGCTTGAGCACCAACTGCACCCACGCCTCTTCTGTTTCATCAAACTGACTCAGCGTGGCTGTTATGGCGGCTAGGGGGTCCACCTCAAAACTCTGAAATGTTTTAATAGGCAGCGGATCTGGCGCAGTCAGCTTAAGGTCGCACAGCAGCGTAGTTGGAAACTGCTTTTTTTCTGCAGCGTAATCCGCTACCTCGCTAATCTGCACGTTTGGGTACTGCGCGTAAATCTGCTCCTCTACAAACGATTTTAGATAGTCCGGCACCCACACATAAAAGCCGATTCTTTTCTGCAGCACCGCAATCTCAAAACTAAGGCGCTCCCGTATGGGCCCACGCCACTTGGACTGATGCGGCAGCGTTAACAAACCATGCAAGCTGGCAAACATTTGCTCTGCGGCCAATTCTTTCTTTTCATTAGTGCGCGGTACCTGCAGCAGTAGCAGCGCGCCCTGGGGCGCTGGCACTTCTGTTTGCAGCCGTTTTGGTCCAATCTGTCTCACGAACCCACCTATACCTTATTGTTTATTGTCTCACTTTTACCTCTTGCGGGCTATCTTGACTATCTGTAACGTTTATGCTAAAATAATTGAGCTGTCGTTGAGCCTTAGATTTTTTGGCTCCGATGCACGTTAACATGCTCTCAGTATCAGATTTTATCCGTCTTCCCTTACACCAGTACGTGTGCGGAAAGACGGATAAAATCTTTCGTCGTCCCCCTAAAGAAAGGAGTTCGCCATGCGCGCACTCATGTTCCTCCTGCTTGGCTTGATCGGCGGTGGAATGATGTTCTTTGGCGTGCTTTCGAGCACGACTTGGATCATGGCAGGATTCGTCATCGCGGTGGTCTTCTTCGTCGAGTTCGTCCACGAGCTAACGGACACCCTGGCATGAACAAGGTCATCGCTGCCATTTTCGCAGCGCTCATCATCCCAGTTCTTCTCTACATGCCAGGTGATTGGCAGAAGGTTTTTGGTGCACTCTTGTGCATCATCGCCTTCTGGGTCTCACTCACCTGGCCCTACTACAGAAAGGAGGAAGACGACTGGTACTGAGAGCAACACGGCCGGTGAGCGGTGGATTTTGATTATTAGGGTGTGTGCTGTCAGCATACAAACAATTTTCAATTTCCACCTGCTCATCGGCCGCTCTCACTGAGTACAGCAGCAAAAGCTGGTGTTTTCAGTTAGAGTTAGTACAGTTTGGCGGCTGCTGGCAGCTCTGCACCATGCAAGATGGCGGCGACTTCATCTGCGTCTACGGTTTCTTTTTCTAGCAGGGCGTCTTTAAGGGCTTCTAGGTATTTAAGGTTGGCCTTAATGACCGTGCGAGCGCGGCTGGCTGCTTGAGTGATTAAATCTTCAACTTCTTTGTCTATAGTGCGAGCGGTTTCTTCTGAGTAGTCGCGCTCGTGCGTTAGGCGGTCTAACATCATGCCTTCGTCTACTTTAAAGACTTGGTCGCGCAGTTTGTCGCCCATGCCTTGGTGCATAATCATGTCGCGGGCGATGTCCGCCGCGCTTTGCAGGTCAGAGCCAGCGCCGGTGGTAACTTTGTCGCGGCCCAAGATTATTTCTTCTGCAATCCGGCCGCCTAGGCCGCGGGCTAGCATGTCTTTGTACTGCACCATGCTGACGTAGACGCGGTCTTCCGGTGGAATAAACCAAGTGACGCCGCCGGTGCCGCCGCGCGGAATAATAGTAACTTTGTGGACGGGGTCAGAATCTGGCAAGACGTGACCCACTAGAGCGTGACCAGCCTCGTGATAGGCGGTGACCTGCTTGTCTTTTTCTGTCATGACTTTACTCTTGCGCTCTGGGCCAATTGCCACACGCTCAAACGCTTCCGTAACATCTGTAGCATGGATTTCTTTGTGGCTGTTGCGGGCGGCAATAATGGCCGATTCGTTAGCTATATTTTGCAAATCTGCGCCGGAAGAGCCAGCGGTTTTAGCAGCCAAAGCGTCTAGGTCTACGTTTTTAGCCAATGGTTTTTTAGCAAAATGAACCTGCAAAATCTTGAACCGATCTTGGCGGTCTGGCAGGCCAATGTTGACGCGTCGGTCAAAGCGGCCGGGGCGCAGAAGGGCTGCATCCAGCACATCGGCGCGGTTGGTTGCGGCCAGCACAATGACGTTCTGGCCTTGTTCAAAACCGTCCATTTCTACCAAAATTTGGTTTAGGGTTTGCTCGCGCTCATCGTGACCACCGCCCATACCACTGCCGCGCTTGCGGCCCACGGCATCGATTTCATCTATGAAGATGATGCAGGGTGCGTTCTTTTTGGCTTTGGCAAACAAGTCACGCACGCGGCTGGCGCCCACGCCCACAAACATTTCTACAAATTCTGAACCGCTAATGCTAAAGAACGGCACGTTGGCTTCCCCGGCCACCGCGCGGGACAGCATGGTTTTACCGGTACCCGGAGGGCCTACCAAAAGCACGCCCTTGGGAATCTTAGCGCCCAAAGCTGCAAACTTTTTGGGATTCTTTAAGAAGTCAACGACCTCTGTTAGATCTTGCTTGGCCTCTTCTGAACCGGCAATATCTTTAAAAACAACTTTTTCTTTTTCATTGCCGTACA
>JAGQNO010000049.1 GCA_020428025.1 Candidatus Saccharimonadota bacterium
GGTTTACCGGCACCTCCGTGGCGGTTTGTTCTGTGTGTTCGTAAAACCAGGAAGATATTGACTAAACCGCCAAGCAGGCGGTTTTTTAATATCTATAAGGAGTAACCATGAATCAATTAAAAGCAGAGATGCTACAGATTTCTGCGCTGGAATGCAAAAATTGTCTTATGAATATAGTAGGTGGTCCGTGCGCGCCAGTAACCAATCAAATTATACAGGCGGCGGCAAAAGTTGAACCGCTGCTTCTGCCATCGAGTTTCTCAGAGCCAGATAAGCGTTCACAAGAGGCGTTGGGTATGCTGGAGAGTAAATTGTTTGGTCATGCCTGTCAGGCCGCTGGTACCATAGCCTGCAGCAAACAAATAGAGTTCTATAATAAGACAACACTCGATAGTATCGTAAACTTTTAGGGTATACTAGAGCTATGAGTAAAGAGGTGATTCTTACCGGCATACGGAGTAACGGGGAACTGACCCTGGGCAATTATTTGGGCGCTATTAAGCCCATGGTAGATTTGCAAAAGAAGCACGCTGGAGACAAGCAGCTTAATCTGTTTGTGCCAGATCTGCATAGTTTTATTACACCCGTGGATCACGGCCAACTGTACCAAAACACGCTCGATAATCTTAAAGTATTTACTGCGGCGGGGCTTAACCTAGACCAGCCAGACACATTGGTCTACAGGCAGAGCTATGTGCCGGCGCACTCGGAACTAGCCTGGATTCTCAACTGTTTTGCCTACATGGGCGAACTGAGCCGCATGACACAGTACAAAGACAAGTCAGACGGCCAGGCCAATGTAGGCGTGGGCATTTTTGACTATCCGGTGCTCATGGCAGCAGATATTGTATTGTACGACGCGGCCTATGTGCCAGTGGGTGAGGATCAACGTCAACATCTAGAACTCGCACGTGATTTAGCGCAGCGTATCAATAACAAATTTGGCTTGCCCCTGTTAAGTGAGCCGCTTGAGTGGTCTAAGCAGCTAGAATTTGCCGCTAGCTTTGGTGCCGGTACGCGTATCCGCAGCCTAAAGCATCCAGACAAAAAGATGAGCAAGAGCGTGTCTGACCCAGCCGGCACCATACTGCTTACGGACTCCCCTGAAGAAGCCGCCAAGAAAGTGATGTCCGCTACAACGGACTCCGTTGGTGTCATACATCTGGATTGGAGTAACCAGCCCGGCGTTAGCAACCTGCTCACTATTGGCTCACTACTATCTGGTAAAGATTTAGCGGCAGAATGGGACGGCAAAGCCAATTACGGCGATCTAAAGGCCGTAGTAGCTGCAGAAGTGCAGCAGTTCTTAACCGACTTACAGACTAAGCTAGCAGCAGTAACGCACCAACAGGTGCTTGCCGCGCTTGAGCGCGGAGAGGCTGCCGCCAACAAGACAGCTAATCAGAAATTAGAACAAGTACAACGGGCGGTAGGACTTCGCCCATAATGGGACACACAGTCCACGCGGTACCAGAGGCTGCGGACCGTCAGCGCCTAGACGTCTTTGTGTGCAATTTGCACCCCACTATTAGCCGAGCATACATCCAAAAACTCTGCAAAGAAGACCAGATTTTAGTGAACGGTAAGCCAGAAAAAGCTGGCTTTAAACTGCGGACCGGACACAGCGTTTCTGTACCAGATATGTCGGACGTAACTGGGGCGGAAGCACCAGAAATCGATTTGCCAATTCTGTACCAGGACGACAACTGTATTGTTATTAACAAACCAATCGGGCTTATTACACACGCCCGCGGCGGCACGGGCACAATGGAAGCCAGTGTGGCCAGCTGGCTCAGGCATTACGTGCACGGTTTAAGTGGCGAGCGGGCGGGCATTGTACATCGGCTGGACCGGCCAACCAGCGGCGTGATGATTGGCGCGCGGAACCCAGAGGCTCTGAGCCAATTACAGAAACAATTCGCCCAGCGCAAGGCGCATAAAACGTACCTGGCAATTGTAGAGGGCCATCTAAAACAGCCGGAGGCCATGATTGATTTACCTATAGAGCGCAACCCCAAGGCGCCGGCTCGGTTTAGAGTGGGCGCCAGCGGCAAGCCTTCGCAGACAGCGTATAAAGTCCTTCAGGAAAGCGAGCACTTTAGCCTGTTAGAGCTAAAGCCCGCCACTGGCAGGACGCATCAACTTAGGGTACATCTAGCATATATTGGCCACCCAATTGTGGGCGATTTCTTCTACGGCACAGAACGCGATAGGCTGTACCTACACGCTGCAGAGCTGGAGATTACCCTGCCAGGCGGCGACCGCAAAACCTTTAGCGCGCCGCTGCCACCAGAGTTTACAAATCTGTTAGACAATGACTGAACCAATCCTCCACCCCCGGACTAAACAGCAGCTCCAGGCGGCGCTAGGGCAGCCCCCGCATGCATTGGTGCTCAGCGGGTCAATTGGTATGGGCAAAGAGCATGTGGCGCTGTGGTTGGCCGCGGAGCTGGTGGGCGCAAAGGATATTGCAAACTTTCCGTACTTACATGTAGTCAGGCCAGAAGCCGGTAAGGCAATTACCATTGAGCAAATCAGGCAGCTGATTGCATCCATGACTCTAACGGTGCCGGGTGCGCAAGCCGTGAGCCGCCTGGGTATTATTATTGACGCTCACACCATGACTGTAGAGGCACAGAATGCGCTGTTAAAAACGCTAGAGGAGCCACCAACTGGCACGGTGCTGCTGATGACCTCCGCTCAGCCGCAGGCGCTGTTGCCAACCATACGGTCCCGCGCGCAAACCATTGAACTCCTGAAGCCGCCGCTCAGCCAATTAGCGCCGCACGCTTCCGCTCAGCAGCTAAAGCTATCCGATGGCTTGCCGGGCTTAACGTTTGCCTTGGCGGCAGAAGATCAGGAGCATCCATTGGTGCAGGCGGCCGGAATAGCCCGCGAGCTGTTGGCGGCATCGGCTTTTAATCGGCTCACGCAGATAGAGAAAATAGTAAAAGATAAGGCCATGATTAGTAGCCTGCTGCTGATTATGTCGCACATGGCACACGCCGCGCTCCTGACTGGCAAGAACAGTGCGCGCTGGCAAAAGGTGGCGCAGGCCACGCATCAGGCGCAGCTGGACCAGCGGGCCGGCGTACAGCCAAAATTGCTGCTGACCACGTTTATGCTGTCGCTGTAGTATAATAAACCCATATGCTTGAACTTTTTGTAATAGCCGCCTTTGGCCTACTTGCTTATCGCAGCGCCGTCATAGAGAACGAAGAGCAAACCACCGGCACCATTAAGGTTGGCGAGCGCATTGGCAAACTATGGGACATTGCCCACCTGAGCATGCGCGAAAATCGATTCCTCCGCGCAGAAAAAGCCCTGCTAACCATCCTAAAAATCGATGAAAAAAATGCCGCCGCCTACAACCGCCTAGGTATTTTATACGCCAAGCAAAAAGAGTACCGCGATGCCATAGACTGTTTTGAAATCGCCAGCTCCATAGAGGCAACCCCGTCCTCTTTGCACAACCTGGGCCTGATTTACTTTGAGACAGAAAACTACGAGAAAGCTGCTGTAGCCTTTGAGCAGGCACTAAAGCTAGAAGACGGCCTAGCCGCCCGCCACGTAGCCTACGCTAAAGTCCAAGAAAAATTAGGTAACCTACGCCTAATGTTTGAGCACTTAGAAAAGGCGGCAGAGCTTGAGCCCAACAGAGAAACATACTCCTTGCTGCTCAAGGCGTATCAAACTGCTGGCCGCGCCGCAGAGGCTGATTTGTTGCAGGAAAAACTTGATAAATTGATTATGCCGGCCGGGCGACGCAAGCGTATTTTGCGGCCACGACGGGTTGTTGTCTAAAATCTAAATTCTAAATAAAAGAAGCTAGATTATAAATGCGCATTTCTTGTATTTATAGTCTAGCTTTAGTGTCTTGCTTGGAGCCGCCTGCCGGGTTCGAACCGGCGACATCCAGTTTACAAAACTGGCGCTCTACCAACTGAGCTAAGGCGGCAAATAAGTTCCAAATAAGTGTAGCAAAAACAGAGACAATTTGCTACCATAGAATAGTTCTTTAAATGCGTGCAGGGATAGTGAAGCGGTCAAACACGACTGACTGTAAATCAGTTGGCTCAGCCTTCGGGGGTTCGAATCCCTCTCCCTGCACCAGATTCTTGACAACAATCGTGTGCATTAGTATATTCAAAGAACAAATGCGGGACGCCGAAACTGAATAGATGCCGGGCAGCCCGCAATTTTTGTTATCATACAGATATGAAAAGACTATTTTTA
>JAGQNO010000004.1 GCA_020428025.1 Candidatus Saccharimonadota bacterium
CACCTTTAGTTGCAGTAGCTTATGGGATTGACAAAATTACTATGTCCGTGTTAGATTAATAGTACAAAGAAAGCAGTCCCAAACTGGCGCCGTATGGTGTTCTTTCCGAAAGGATAGGGGCTGTTTTTGATTTTTTACTGTTTAAATTTGCTGAATGTCAACAATTCGTTTCTTCAGAATTGCAACGTACTCTTTATGGTCAGTTTTGCTCGTTTGGGTCGAGCGAAAAATAGAGCTTGCGACTAAGTCGGCCAACTGAATCAGTATATTTTCTTTGCTATCTACAAATTTAATATCTGCAATCTTGCCTGCGGTAACATGAGCATTCTTTCTTATTAGAGAGATGGCACGCTTAGTATAGTTTGTGCCAGCGTGGCCATCAATCTTTATAGCTGCTTTCTTAAGAGGAATCATCTTGAGGAGTTCGCTGATAGTCTCGTTGTAAACTCCCTTTGGAGCTAATTTGAGGCGCTTTTTATGTATCACCACGGCATAGACCCAAAAATCATATTGGGCTATCAGACGTAGTACCTGTTTTATGTAATCTTTCTTGGTTTTGTTAAATTTATACTCATGGTCATCAGTCCACCCCAGTTGTCTCCGAAACTTGCGCATAGCAAGTGCAGTTTCTTCGGCGACCAAATCGTCATTGAATACAACGGCGGCCATAACCAGATGGCTGCTACTACTTGGCTTTGTGCCGGCATCGCCACTGTCATCGATAAAAACAAGCTGTTTGTTCCTCATGCTTTGCTCTTTATCTCCTGGATCAAATCCCGCAGCTCCGCCGCCTCTTCAAACTGCAAGTTGGCGCTGGCAAGCTCCATCTGGGCCGTCAGGTCGCGGATAAGCGCCGGGTATTCTTCTTTGGCGATTTTGTTGATTTCGCGTTTGGCGCGCTTGGCTTCTTCCGGCAGCTCTTGGTTAAGCCGATCTTCCACGGCCCGGCCGGCGGTGTGCGGCGTTATGCCGTGCTCTTTATTGTAGGCTTCCTGGATTTTACGGCGGCGCGAGGTTTCGTCCATAGTGGCTTTCATGCTGCGCGTAACCACATCGGCGTACATAATGACGTGACCTTCTACGTGACGAGCGGCCCGGCCCACGGTCTGGATAAGCGCCGGTTCAGAGCGGAGGAAGCCCTCTTTATCCGCATCCAAAATAGCTACCAGGCTGACCTCTGGCAAATCTAGGCCCTCACGGAGTAGGTTAATGCCTACTAGGACGTCGTAGACGCCTAGGCGGAGGTCTCGTAAAATGTCTGTTCGGTCCAGGGTGTCTACATCGCTATGCAGGTAGGCCACTTTTATACCTAGCTCTTGCAGGTACTCAGTTAGGTCTTCTGACATGCGCTTGGTGAGAGTAGTCACTAGTACGCGCTGATGCTTTTTAACGGTGGCGCGGATTTCTGCGATGAGGTCGTCCACCTGACCGTCCACCGGGCGGACCTCTATGGGCGGATCCAGCAGGCCGGTGGGCCGAATCACCTGCTGGGCTGGCTCCGGCGAGCGACTTAACTCATACTCCGCCGGAGTGGCGCTGACGTAGACGACTTGGTTAACGTGCCGTTCAAATTCCGGGAAGGTCAGCGGCCGGTTATCTAGCGCCGATGGCAATCTAAAGCCGTACTCCACCAGCGATTCTTTGCGGGCGCGGTCCCCGTTATACATGGCGCGCAGTTGCGGTACGGTCATGTGCGATTCATCAATGAGCATCAGATAATCGTCCGGGAAGTAATCTAGCAGCGTGGCCGGTTGCTCGCCTGGCTCGCGGTTGGTTAGGTAGCGAGAATAGTTTTCTATGCCTTTTACAAAACCGGTTTCTGCCAGCATTTCTAGGTCAAAACGCGTGCGCTGCTCTAGGCGCTGGGCCTCTAGCAGTTTATCGTTTTGTTTAAACCAAGCTAGGCGTTCCGCCAACTCTTGCTCAATCTGGCCAATGGCCAGCTTAACCTTATCTTGCGGCGTCACGTAGTGGCTGGATGGGAAGATGGTTATGCTGTCTGGCTTGCGTAAAATTTCCCCTGTTAGCGGGTCTATTTGGGTGATGCGCTCAATCTCATCGCCAAAGAAATCTAGGCGGTAGGCCAGCTCCTCTCCGGCAGGGTAAATATCGACTACATCGCCGCGGACGCGGAAGGTGCCGCGGTGGAAGTCCGTGTCGTTTCTTTGATATTGAATATCTGTGAGCTGGCGGAGCAGCTTATCGCGCAGGCGTCGCTCCCCTGTTTTAGCGCGGACAGACAAATCATTGTAATCGCTGGGTGATCCAATGCCGTAAATACAGGACACGCTGGCTACAATAATCACATCCCGGCGCTGCAGCAGCGCATCTGTAGCTGCGTGGCGCAGCCGGTCAATTTCCTCATTGATTTGGCTGTCTTTTTCTATATATGTGTCTGACCGGGCAATGTAGGCCTCCGGCTGGTAGTAGTCAAAGTAGGATACAAAATAATGCACCGCGTTATCTGGGAAAAAGTGCTTAAACTCCCCGTACAGCTGGGCTGCTAGGGTTTTGTTATGGCTTAAAACCAGCGTGGGGCGACCGGTGTTTTGGATTAGGTTAGCCATGGTGTAGGTCTTGCCTGATCCGGTCACGCCTAACAATGTCTGATTTTTCTCTCCTTTAGCTAGGCCATCGGTCAAATGAGCAATGGCCGCCGGCTGGTCGCCGGTGGGCTGGTAATCGCTTCTAAGATGGAATTTTGCCATCTTTACATTGTAACAGCCTTTTTATAACTCTAGTGCTACTTAGTTTTATAGATATGTTTGTACTTGGCGTTTTCTTTGTCAAGAAATTTGGTTAGCTGGGTGATTAATTTTTCTGAATTGTCACCAAACATCACAGCATCGGCATTGCGGAGCGGCTTAGAAAGCTCCAGCAGCCCTTCTATTTCTGTGCTGACGCCGCCCGCGCCTTGCAAGAAAGCAATGGGTGTTTCTGATTCCATGGCAATGGTAAATTCATGCAAGGTGCCCAGACGACCCCCGATGCTAATGACGCCATCTGCAGACGTAATCAGCAGTGTGTCGCGGCCAATGTAGTGCAGGCCGGTGTAGAGAATCGTGTCATAGGCTTCTGTGGGCAAGCGGTATTTCATGACGTGTTCTACCTTGCTGGCAGCTGGGCTTAAGCCCACGCTCATGCGCCCACCGGCAGCTTTGTAGCCTTCTGCGGCGTAGTTTGGTAGGCCAATAGTGGCGCCGGTTAACAGGGAGTGGCCGGCCTTGGCAATGGCAGCACCCATGGCAATGGCCATCTCTTTGCCATCTTCAACACTAACGCCGCGAGCGGCGCCAGAAACAGCGATTTGGTATTGACTCATACGATTGCCGCCTCCTCTTGCAGCGTCAATTTGGCAGGCTGCAGCGCATCGGCCACCGCCTGCTCTAGGTTATCGTGATTTAAGTACCGTAGGGCTAGTTCATTCCACAGCGCGGATTGCGCATTACTAAACTGCCGCGCCTGATATTCCAGATGGTTACAGGCATTAATGGCACTGTCCAAAAGGTTCAGAGACACAATTTTGCCTTGGTGCATAAAGCTCAAGTAATCCGAGTTTTCCCAGAACGCCAGACTGGGCGCCCATTTGCTCAGCACAGCGCAGGCATCGTGCCAGTAGAAATCTGCTGCCTGAACATACGGACCAAAAATATCTTCGTTTACGGCCTGCTGCCCACGCGCAAAATACTGCTGCACCACATGCCACGGCAAGGCTTGCTCCATGAGCGCATTGTTAAGCTGCACCCGCCCCAGGGAAACAGACTCTACCCGATGTGCAAAATCGCCGTGCACCTGCGCAGCCTTTAGATAATTACCAGCAGCAGCAATGGCGTTGAGCTCGTGCACTGCCAGCGCAGCGGTAGCCAGTACCATGCCAGCTGGTTTGTTTTTAGGCATGGGCAGTAGCGCCACCGCCCCTAGCTCTGGCAACCCTAAAACGGTGTGAGCTTTGTTTTGGGTAATCTGCTCGGACACTTGTTGCCAGCGCTTATCTGTTGTGCTCAGAATTTGCGGCGATTTTGTCTCAAAATCGGCCGGCTTTAGCTTCTTATAACCTTCGCGCCAGGCTTTAGCCCAACTCTGACTTTCTAGGCTGAGCGCCGCAGCCACCAGTAGCGCCGGCGACTCCGCTCTAAGCATGCCATCCAGGGAACGGTAACGCAGCATTTTCTGTAGTCTCTTAGGCGCATGCAATTTGAGCAGTCGCTTAACGGCCACCGGTTTGACCATGAACGTGCTGTGGTCTTGAGCCTCTGCCCGGAGGGCGTGCACCAGCCCGTCCATAAGATTAGCCTCTGCGTTAACGTGACTACCGGCGCGGAGGCGCAAGGCCTTTTCTAAGCGCTTGTCATCATCGGTGGTGCGCTGTTTGAGCGCGTGGTATAGCTCTTCTGGGGTGGTGTCTTGCCCGTCTAGTCCCAATTGCCGCAGCTTTTGTCGAGCCTGCTGCACGACATCTACAGACAACTTAATATCCTGATTATTATGGCCACTGGCACGCTCCAACGCACCCAGCTGCAGTCTAAACTGTGGCTGCTGTACGCTTAAGAGTTCTGACAAAATCCGGGTCATGTTTTTGTGTCTCGTTTGTTATCTTTAGATTAGCATAAGCGTTGCCTTAACCGCAAGGGGTCATGTCTCTAAAAATGGCTGATTTCTAGCAGACCACGCCGTGGGTCTTCTATGCTACCAAGCATGGCCGTCCCGTGGACTTCTTGATTTTGGCCTCAGGACGGAAGTCGATGCAATGCTAGAACGGCGTAGCCTTATACCACTCCGGCGCCTTGGCCAGCCATTCTTCTAGCTCTTTCTCTGTTAGGAGTCCGGCCTGCGCGCCGGTTTGCTGTACCACGCTCATGGAGTTAATAGGCGCCCACTGCAGTGCGCCTTCAAGGCTGTTGCCCTTAGCTAGCGCAGCTACAAAGGTGCTAGCAAAGGCGTCGCCGGCGCCCGTACGCTCTTTTGGCGGAGAGGGGTCTGGGTAGAGGGGCATCTTGAGGCGCTGATTGCCGTCAGAGGCGTAGGCGCCGTCTGGGCCATCGGTAATAACAACGATTTTGCACCCCAGAGCGTGCAGACGGTCAAACATGCCATGCAGGTCCTCGCGCTTGCCGCCACTGACAAACTCTGCCTCCTCGCGGTTGAGCACCATGACTTCAGAGCGGGCGTAGAGTCGTTTTAGGCGTTCTGTGCCGGCTTTCATCTGGAACGTACCAGGCTGGAAGGCTAATTTAACGTCTGGGTGTTTGTCGAGCCAGTCAGAAACTTGATCGTGGTATTCTAGGGCGTTTTCGCTAATAGAGCTAAAGTACACCCAACGCGGGATTTCATCTGGGCGCAGGTGGGGCCAATAGTACTTGTAGTTCTCGTGGTTGATTAAAATTGTGCGCTCTTCTTTGTACCAGAGCACATAGTGCATATTGCTGACTTTGCGAGCGTTGACGCGGACCAGACTGGTGTCAATCTTTTCTTTTTGCAGGGCCCTAATCATGCTTAAGCCCTCTTTGTCGTCGCCCACGTTGGTGACAAACGACGTCTTTAGGCCCAGGCGGCTAGCCGACACAGCGGCGTTGCTGGCATTGCCAACGCCTTCTAAAACTTCTGCATGGTCAAACGGCAGCTTGGTGCCAAATTGCATGGTTAGCCATTTGCCTTGGTCGTTTTCTGTTACGTACGCCTGGTCGTCTATTAGCTTAATAAAAGCATCTGTTACGATGTCTCCGATTGCTAACAGGTCAGTTTGTCGTGCCATTTTGTCCACCCTTTTTGTAATTGCTTATGCTTTATATTGTGCCATATCCGGAAGCCCGCTACAAGCGAGCCTTGCCCACTGCGCCAAAGTCATGCAGCTTGGCTTCTACTACTTTCTGCACTGCCGGTTCTACATCTTGAGTAATGAGCTTGGCCACAGAGTATTCATTGGGATTTTTCTTGAGCGATTTCTCTAGTGCCGTGCGGTAGGCGTAGCGCATATCGGAATTAATGTTAATTTTGGTTACGCCAATGGTAACGGCGCTTCTAAAGTAGTGACCGGGCGTGCCGCTGCCGCCGTGCAGACTAATATTGCAGTTAGAGGCTGCACGCAGTTCTGACAAAAGCTGGAGGTCTAATTTTTTTGGCACCGGATATTTACCATGCAGGTTGCCAATGGCGGCCGCAAAGGTATCGATTCCTGTTGCTGCAACAAATTCCTTCATGCCCTGTGGCGTGCTAAACGTTTTTTTGATCTCTTCGTAGTCGATTTTTTCTTTGTGCAGATTGCTGCTGCCACCAAAGTAATGCGGCTCTGACTCTACTAATGCGCCAGTTAATTTGGCGTGGGCCACAACTTCGCGGGTGGCGTTAATAATCTCTTCGTCGGTAGCATCGTGATTGGCTTGAGAAATATCTATATGGATAAATTCAAAGCCCGCTTCTATGCCTTTTTTGGCTGCCTCTACGCTGGGAGAGTGATCTAGGTTAATGTACATTTCTACGCCGTATTCTTCTTTGTAGTTATCTACCATGTCGCGGACGTTTTCTAGACCCATGTCGTCAACTTCTCCCTGGCTGACCTCTACAAGTACGGGTGCCCGCAGTTTGGCTGCCGCTCTGCAGATGGCCTTAAGGGTGGCTTGGTCATCTAAGTTAAACGCGCCAAAGGCCCATTTTTGCTGCCGCGCCTGCTGCATCCGCCGACGCGCCTGGGCGCAGTTTTTTCTAATCTCTTCTAAGCTTTGGGGCATTATTTTTTCCTTTCTACAGCGGCGTGTGCGGCTAATCTAATGTGCTGGGCGTCCAGGCCAAAGTGGTGCATTAACTGTTCCGGGTCGCCGGATTCGCCAAATTGATCTTTCATACCGATTCTAATCAGCGGCACGGCCAGCCCTTCATCGGCAATAACTTCTGCCACGGCGGACCCTAGCCCGCCCGTAATTTGTGCTTCTTCTGCGGTCACAACACAGCCCGTTTTCTTTAGTGATTGTAAGATAGTCTTTACGTCCAGCGGTTTAATAGTGGGCACATGCACCACCTCTGCCTCTATGCCGTCTTTGTAGAGTAGTTCCGCGGCTTTGACGGCCTGGGGCGTCATGGTGCCGGTGGCAATCAGTGTTACGTCTGCGCCTTTTTCTAGTACATAGGCTGGGCCAATTTGAAATGGCGTTTTTTCATCTGTAATGATTGGCGTGGCTTCGCGAGCCATGCGCATATAGTTAGGGCGCTTGTCCTTGGCCATGGCCAATGTGGCTTTTTCTGCCTCTATACTGTCGCACGGGGCCAGTACTACCATATTGGGCAGAGCGCGCATGAGCGCAATGTCCTCTAGCATTTGGTGCGTGGCGCCGTCTGGTCCAACAGATATGCCAGCGTGTGCGCCAATCAGCTTAACGGGTTGTTCATTGAGGCAAATAGTAGTGCGGATTTGCTCCCAGCAGCGGCCGGGCATAAAGGCAGCATAGCTGGACACAAAGGCAACTTTACCGGCCGCGGCCAGTCCGGCGCCTACCGTAACTAGATTCTGCTCTGCAACGCCAATTTGGAAAAATCGGTCTGGGAATTCTTTTTGGAAGCCGTCCATTTTAACAGATCCGGTTAAGTCTGCGCAGCAGGCCACGACATTATGGTCTAGTTGACCAGCCTTGACTAAGCCACGGCCAAAGCCGGCCCGAATTGGTTCTGACGATGTATCACTCATGTTCGCTCCTAATCTTGCCCTGAAGGGTTCGTAGTTCCACTAGGGCCTTTTTGGCTTGTTCGTGATCTGGCGGTACGCCGTGCCACTTAAAGTCATACTCCATAAAATCTACGCCCTTGCCGGGGACGGTGTAGGCCAGGATGCAGGTTGGCTTGGTGGTTACTGCGCGGGCCATGGCACAGGCGTCAATAACTGCCTCTACGTCGTTGCCGTCGATTTCTAGGACGTGCCAGCCAAAAGCTTCCCACTTTTCCCTTAGGTTTTCTAGGGGCAAAACAGATTCTGTGGGGCCATCGATTTGGATGTTGTTGCGGTCCACAATTACGGTTATGGTATCTAGATTATACTTGGGCGCCAGCATGGCGGCTTCCCAGACGTTGCCTTCGTCTAGCTCGCCATCGCCCATGGTGACATAGATTTGTCTATGTGGCTGCCCGTTTAGCCTAAGCCCCATAGCAAGACCAATTGCCTGGCTCAGACCGCTGCCTAAAGGGCCGCTGGTAGATTCTAGGCCTGGCAGTTTGGTTCTTTCTGGGTGGCCTTGCAGCCTGGAGCCTAATTTGCGTAGGGTTAAGAGTTCCTTGCGGTCAAAATAACCGGCGTTTGCCATGGCCGCATAACGCACCGGCACGCAGTGTCCATTGCTCATGAGCAAAATGTCGCGCTCGTCCCAGTCTGGTTTTTTGGGGTCGTGTTTAAGGACGTCAAAATAGAGGGCAGTAAAAATGTCTGCCAGGCCGAGCGGGCCCGCGCTGTGGCCGCTTTTGGCGGCCTCTAGCATTTTAATAACATCCTGCCGGATGTCAGTAGCGATGAGTTCTAATTGTTTTGTGGTCATTATGCTTATGATTATAACACTTTACCAAACTCTTGAACTCACCCTAAAAACGGATATCAAATGATACTCGTTTTTTAGAGCGCTACGAAACAGCCTTAACCAGCGTGGCAAAAGCCGCATCCGGGTTGTGTGCGTTATGGATAAAGCCGCCCACATTTAGCACGTCCACGCCGCCGGCCGCTATGGCGGCTGCGTTTTCATCGTTTACTCCGCCATCCCAGCCAATTTCTAGACTGGGCTTTAGGCCGCGTAGGTATTTTGCTTTTTCTAGTAGGCTGAGGTCAGCGGTAGAGCCGCCTTGGTAGCCAATGTTGCCGCTAAAAATTAATACATGGTCAATTTTATCTATGCTGGACGCCAAGGCCTCCGCCGGTGTGCTAGCTAGCAGCGATACTCCAACCTGGATGCCGTGTTTGTGAAGCGTATCGGCAAATGTGTCAAAATCGCCATCGGCCTCTGCCTGAATAATTACCAGACGCGGATGCTGCACCACAAAAAGCTCAATGTGTGCCGTGGGATTTTGGAACATGACGTGCAAATCCACCTGCACATTGCCGGGCCACCAGAGTTTGTCTAGCGCAATCAGTTTGCGCGGCTCAAAAATGCCATCACCCACATCTATGTGCCAGCGGCTGGCAAAGTGTTCAATCCGCTCAATTTGAGCACGGTAGCCATGCGATTCTTCTGCGGTGATAGTGGGGCAAATGGTTGCGGCCATGGGCTTGATTAGACAGTCTCCACTGCTTTTCTAACCAAAAAAATTATTGGCGCTTGCTGCGAAGGAGGTAACTCGTGACCGTTATGCGACACAATGGTGGAGCAACCGGGATAATCTTCAATCATAGTTCTACCCTTGTCAGAGTCTACAGTAACAAGAGTTGCACTCTGTGAAGTGTCAAAATCGCCATGCATGACTTCTAGCGTAACGCCGCCTGTGACCAGTCGCCCAAATGTAAGAGTTTTTGCTGCAGCTGCATCAGCATATCTTGTTCGTGATACTTCTAAGAGCTGCCCTACTGGACTATCAAAATTTGGCTTTTTCATGTTTTTCCTCTTAAGCTTACTCTACTAGTGTACGCCGCTTATGGCAGTCGGTCCAGCTGTTTTATGCGGCGCGTAAAACGCTCTGCGCCAGCATATGGTGTGGCTAGCCAGGCATTTACAACAGCTTCTGTGGTGCGCCAGTCTAGGTAGCGCGAGGGTAAGCAGAGCACATTGGCGTCGTCGTCATTGCGGCTGGCGCGGGCTTCGTCTAAGCTCCAGCAAAGGCTAGCGCGAATGCCCTTAAAACGATTTGCCGCCATGGCCATGCCCTGGCCGGAGCCACAGATTAAAATGCCGCGGGCGTTCACATCTTTATCAGACAAAATGCTGTGACAAACTTTGCCGGCAAACGTGGGAAAGTCGTCTTCTGGATTGTTGGCGCCGGCGTTGTCTACTACTTCATGGCCAGACTTTTTAAGAAACTCGGCAATCCGATTTTTGTAGTTTTCTCCGTTGTGGTCAGCGCCTAAAAAAATTTTCATAGCAGCTTGCCGACATCGGCCACCAATTCTACTAAGCGATTAGAGTATCCCCACTCGTTGTCGTACCACACTACCACTTTGGCCAGATTGCCGTCTACCACGTTGGTGAGCTCTAGGTCTACGGTGCCGGAGGCGGCGTTGCCAATGTAGTCACTGGAAACCAGCGGCTCATCAGAAACTGCCACGATGCCTTGGTAGTACGGCTCGTTAGAGGCTTTCTTAAGCACCTGGTTGATTTCTTCTACGGTAGTGTTGCGCTTTAGGACCATAGTGACATCGCTCAAGGAGACGACCGGTGTGGGGACACGCACGCTTAAGCCATCAAACTTATCTTGGAGTGATGGAACTGTCTTGGTGACAGCGATTGCAGCGCCAGTAGTAGTAGGCACGATGTTCTGCGGCGCGGCGCGTCCCTCTCTAAGATCTTTCTTAGGCCCATCCGCCAGTGACTGGCTGGCGGTGTCCGAGTGCACGGTAGTTAGCATGGCTTTTTCTACGCCAAATTCGCGGTCCATGATGTCCATAACAGCGGCAATGCTGTTGGTGGTGCAGCTTGCATTGCTAATAACGTCACCGGCGTTTTTAAGTTCTTCATCGTTGGCGCCAATGACAATAGTCTTAACCGTGTCGTCTTTGGCGGGTGCGCTAATTACTACTTTTTTGGCCCCAGCCTTTAGGTGGGCGCCAGCGGCCTCGCCGTTGGTAAAGAAGCCGGTAGACTCAATGACGACGTCTACTTTTAGGTCTTTCCAGGGCAGTGCGGCGGGGTCTTTTTCTGCCAACACTGGGATTTTGACGCCGTCAACTATGATATTTTTGTCATCAAACTCAACTTTGCGGGCGTAGTTGCCGTAGTTGGTGTCATGCGCTAGCAGGTAGGCCAGCGTCTTGGTATCTGTTAAGTCGTTGACGGCTACGACCTCTACGTCTGACCGCTCCCGCGCAATTCTAAAAGCAATCCGACCAATCCGGCCGAACCCGTTAATGGCTACTCGTGTTTTCAAGCTACAGCCCCTCCCCTGTTTTCTCTTATGGTTACATTGTAGCCCGCTAAGGGTTACTTGACAAGAATTTCTGCAAAATCGTCTATGATGTAGGTTGGCTTGAGCTTTTTTAATTTGTCTAAATTGTAAAATTTGCTGTGGGATTCTGGATAGAACAGTATGCTGTCTATGCCAAAATTCAGGGCTGCACCTAGGTCTTTGTCCGAGTCGCCAACCATAACTGCCTCTGATTTTTGGCCGCCCAAGAGCTCCAATGCTTTTTCTAACGGCTCCGGATGCGGCTTGTGATTGGCAACATCGTGGCCAGTTACGAGCGCATCAAAATAATCGGCAATTCCATGCCGCTCAAGCAGACGTTCTACGTCGTGCTTGGCAGAAGTTGTAACAAGAGCAATTTTTCTTTCTTGTTGGTGGAGTGATTTTAGGGTGTTTTTAGCCTCTGGATACAGATTAACGTCTTGTAGCAATTGAGCGGCGACCTGATACGCATCATTAAAAGCCTCCTCTGGGTCATCCTGACTCCATGACTTAAACGTATTCTCAAAATTGCCAAAACTAAGACCGATTTCTTCGTCGCTCACCTGAATATTCCGCTTGTCTAAAGAGGCGCGTATGGCAGTAAGCCAGACCTCTAGCGTCTGCGCCAGGTTGCCGTCCCAATCGAATAGATAATACTGATATTGTTTCATCTTATCTCCTGATTATATTTCTTTGCTAATATTTCAAGATTTGGTTTGCCAAATTCCTGGGCTAAGTCATGCCACTTCTGCGCGTTGTGTTGGCCAAATTTTTCTGTTACAAAATTCTCATACCATTCGTAGCTATTGAATACTAGGTGCGACAGTTTTTCTTTTGAGTGAAATTTATCGGCATACATGACAAGGCGTTCTTCAGCTGTAGTTGGCCTATAGTCTTTTTCCGGAATCGGCAATTCCTGGCTTACCACATCCTCCGCGCTAAGGCCTAGCCCGATATGATGCAGGCAAGCATTGCAATATTCTTCCGGCAGCCCTTCCGCTCTAAGCGTTGCAGCCCCGGCAATTGCATGTTGAATTTGTGCCTTGCCGCGTTTAATAACGCCTCTGCCGTCAAACAGCAGATAATAGCCAACATCATGGAGGCGACACGCAGCAACCACAAAATCCTTGTTAACCTTTAGGTCATTGACTTCTATAAGTTGCTGGGCAATTTCTGCCACGATTTGGCAATGCGTAAAAACCAGCCCAAATAGAAACTCACTTGGCGCGTGCGTCTTATGAATTACCTCTATTTGCTCAAAGGTAGGTGTCATTATTTCTGGCAATCGCAATTGCCGCAGCCGCAACCGGCAATCTCTGGCTTCTGCTCTTGGTAGCGCTTAATGCAGGACTCAATGATTTGCTTAGCCTCCTCTGCATCACCCCAGCCCATAACTTTAGTGGAGCCAGGTTTTTTGAGGTCTTTGTAGTGGGTAAAGTGGTGCTCTAATTTTTGGCGTAGCATGGGGTCGTCATCCAGAGACTTTAGTAAATCACCTTGGTCGCGGTTGTCTGCGGGCACTACAACGATTTTGTCGTCCACCTCTCCATCGTCTTCAAATTTCATGACACCCACAATGCGCGCCTCTAGCCACACGCCGGTTGCTAGGGGTTCTGGGCAGATAATAAGGGTGTCTAGTTCATCACCATCCTCGTCCAGTGTTTGGGGTATAAAGCCGTAGTTACAAGGCTTGGCAAAGATGGCCGGCTCTACGCGGTCCAGCATAAATACGGCGCGCTTGCGGTCCCACTCAACTTTTAGGCGCGAGCCTTCTGGGATTTCTACTACGGTGTTAACAAGGCCAGCGGCTACGTCGCCCGGCGTTAATACAACATTAAAATCGGCCATGATTTTGTCTCCTTTAGATTTGATTCTATTGTACACTAAGAGTATGAAAATTATTGGGCACCGCGGCGCCGCTGGCTTGGCTCCAGAAAACACCTTAAGCGCCATTACGCACGGCTTACAGTACCGCGTAGATGAAATAGAGGTCGATGTCCGCGTTACCAAAGACGATGTGCCCGTTTTAATCCACGACGATTTCCTACGCAGCGCCGGTGGCGACCGGCTAGAGGTAGAAGTAAGCACGTTTAAACAGATCAAGGAGTTAGACGGCCAAATTGCCACCCTAGCAGAGGCAATTGAGCTTATTGACCGCCGTGTGCCCCTGTTTCTAGATATTAAGCCAGACGTCTACACCCAGCCAATCTTAAATGTGTTAGACCAGTTTTTTACTAAAGGCTGGACGGCTGATGACTTTGTAATTAGTTCTAAGGATTATTTTTTACTAGAGGCACTGCACCGCGCGATTCCAGAGGTAACTAAGTGCGTCCAAGAACCGTGGAGCAGCCTCCGTGCCGTGGTGCGCGCCAAGCGCGTGGGCACCAAGCGCCTAAGCATGAATCATAGGTTTTTATGGTCTGGCTTTGTAAAACACATGGACCGCCGCGGCTGGCTTCTGAGCGCCTACACCGTGAATGATCCGCGCCGCGTCCGCACCTGGAAAAAACATGGTCTGTATGGCGTGTTTACAGATAGGCCAGACCTATTAAGCGACATTCACTAAGCTCAACTTTGCTATACTAGATGTATGCAAACTATCCTAACCAGCCATCACGAGCTGACGTCAGAAATCAGCAGCTTTTGCTTTGCCAAACCAGACGGTTTTATGTACACCGCTGGGCAGTTTATTGAGCTGACGCTAGAAGGTCACGGCAAGCACTGGTTTACGCTGTCTAGCTCGCCGTTAGAGCACGATCTGTGCATCACTACAAGGCAAACGGGCTCGGCGTTCAAAAAGGCACTGTTTGGGCTGCAGACCAGTGCTGCAGTAGAAATTAGCCAGCCTATGGGCGATTTTGTCTTGCCCAAATTGCAGCAGACACCCCTGGTGTGGGTGGCGGGCGGCATCGGCATTACGCCCTTTATTAGCCAGCTCAAACTGCTGACAGAAACCGGTGAGCCACGGCCTATTCGTCTACTTTGGGCGGTCAGCACAGAGGACGACATTGTTTTCCAGGATGTCATGGAGGCGGCCAAGCAGCACGTAACTATTATTGTCTCTAAGCCCAGCGCTGCCTGGGGCGGCGAACGCGGTCATCTAACCGCAGAAATGGCCAGCGCCCTAGCAGACCTAGAAAAAGACTCTCTGATTTTCCTTAGCGGCCCGGAGCCGTTTGTGGACTCGCTCAAAAAGGGCTTACCTGCACGTCAAGTGGTAACTGATTCCTTCCCTGGCTACGGCGATATTTAGCCTGCCCGGTGGCTGTCTTCTAAATATTCCCGCATCTTAAGTGCGGCTGTGGCGCCCTCTCCGGCGGCTGAAGCAATCTGCATGGTGGCGCCAGAGCGGATATCGCCCGCTGCAAACACGCCGGGGACGTTGGTCTGCAAGTTGGCATCTGTAAACACAAAACCGATTTCATCACACAAGACGCCTGAGCCATGGACAAACTGAGAGTTGGGCACCAGGCCCACAAAGACAAACACGCCGTCTACCGCAAACTCTTTGCCGCCACCTTTAACAGATGTGACGCCGCTTTCTGGCGACCCCACAATTTCTTCTGTTGGCGTGGCTAGATGGACGGTGATTTTACCTTCTTGAACGGCTTTGTCTAAATCTTTCTGAAGCACATCGCTGGCGCGCAGCTTGGACCTAACGAGCAAATCAATATGCGTCGCAAAGCGCGTCAAGAACAATGCTTCTTGCACGGCGCTGTTGCCGCCGCCAACTACGGCCAGTTTTTTGTCCCGGTAAAAGGCGCCGTCGCAGGTAGCGCAGTAATGGACGCCCTTGCCATAAAACTCTTGCTCTCCAGGTATGCCTAGTTTTTTGTAGTCTGAGCCTGTGGCAATTAGGACTGCTTTGGCATAATAGTCACCGTCAGTGGTTTCTAGACGTTTTAGGGCGCCCTCATCATGAATGGCGGTGACCTCTCCGTATTCTATTTTGGCACCAAAACGCTCTGCCTGTTTCTCTAGGTTGTTGGCCAGCGTTAAGCCTTCTACGCCATCCGGGAAGCCGGGGTAGTTGTCTACCTTATCTGTAATGGCGGCTAGGCCACCTACTACGCCGCGCTCAAAGAGCAGCGTGTCTATGTCCTCACGGGTGGTGTAAATGGCAGCGGTTAACGCGGCCGGGCCAGCGCCAACTATGATAATGTCATGTGTTTTGCTCATTACGCTAGGGCCGGTGCCAGCTTAGACAAGTTGTAGCCAACTACGACTTCTTTAGAGTCATCTTGCTTGGTAACAACGGTAATAGGCACGGTTAGGGAGCCGGACAGGGCATGAGCTTCTGCCTGGCGCTCTGGCTGTTCATCTAGGTTAACAACATCGTACTTGTGCGATTTAGCGTCTAGGTATTTCTTAACCATGGCGCAGTACGCACAGGTATTTGTAGTAAAGATAGTAATATTTTTGACCATAATCCCCTCCGGTCTTTTAATTTTGGCTTTTCCGCAGCCACCTCCCCAGGTGATTTTTGTTTCTGCCTCAAGTCGTACTTAAAAGTATATATAGCGTTAGCTTATTGGTCAATACGCTATATATTGTGTTTTTTAGTACGTTTTTTGTAATTTTGCGAGGTTACGAAGACTCTACCTTTTGTATAAAAGTGTACAAAAGGTAGAGCGCCTTATCTACTGGCCGATTTTATGCAGAGTGACGTCAAAGACTAAATCTGCGTTGGCCGGGATACCGGACCCAGATGGTGGCGTTGCACCGTAGGCCAGGGCAGCAGGGATTAACAAACGACGGGTGCCGCCAACCTTCATGCCGGGCATGCCCTCTGTCCACCCCTTAATAACTTGGTTTAAGCCAAAGGTAGCCTGCTGGCCGCTGTCTAGTGAACTTTGGAAAATAACGCCGGTAGCCGCCACTGCGCCAGTGTAGTCTACCGTTACAGTGTCGCCTGCTTTGACCTCTTGGCCTGTGCCGGGCACCGTGTCAATCTTTTCTAACTGGGCTATGCTGGCCACCGGTGTAAAGCCACTTAATTGAGTTCCTTGTAGCATCTTGTTGTCCTCCTTATTAGTTGTTTGAGATGTGCTTGTGGTTGTGCTGTCTTTGGGCGCATCAGATTTCTTTTGCATATTGTCCACGGCGATTGCAATTACAAAAGCCGATGAAGTTACCAAAAATAAAATCGCTCCAAATAGAGCAAAAAAGCGGTCGCGTTTGCGCGTGGCCATACAGTTGTTCCCTCTTAACAGACTCTAGTATACAGGCTACATAGCAGTTATGTCGACAGGGTCCGTGGGCCAACCTTTGCTGGCCCCTTTTAGAATGGCTCTCTTAAGCGATTCAGAGCGAAACGCCATGTTTGGTAGTTCTGTCAGCGGCAGCCAGCGCGGCTGGTATAGGTTTTGGCCCATGGCATTTATGGCGTACTCATCTGACTCTGGGTTCAGTTCAGGCTCACCGCCCACATATTCACAGAGGTAGACGTACTGCATACCATAGATGTCGCCGGCGTTTTCTACAAACACCAGGCGGGGGTTTTGCATGGTTACACCTGACTCTTCGCGCAGCTCCCGCTGCAATGTTTGCTGATGATTTTCTCCAAAATCTACGCCGCCGCCAATTAAAATATCGTACTCATGACCAAATTTGTTGCGGTGCATGGTTAAAATAGCGCCGTCTTTTATGATGATTGCCCTGGCTGCTGAACGCATGTTAGATATGCTCCGCGTTACATTTTTCTTTGGCGGCCTGCACCACCGTGTCTACGAGCGCCGACATATCCTTGCCCGTCAGCGTTTTCTGATAACTAGCCAGTTGCAGGCTAAAGGTAATCTGCTTGTGCTCTGGGTCGTCTGACCGCTGGTAAATATCTAGCACACAAGTCTCTAGGCGAGTGTCTTCTGGCTTGTTTTGGGTTAACGATTCTAAGACGACCTGCTCTAAATCGCCAAAACTAGTAGCGACCGGGACCTTTAAGCAAACATCTTGGCCAACCGCCGGGAAGCGCGGCAGCGCTTGGTAAGACCTACCCTTGGCCAACAGTGGGAGTAGCTCTTTGGTGTCTAGCTCAAAACCGGCGCAGAAAACCGGCAGTTTTAGAGCTTTACGGACGCTGGCGCGGAACTCGCCCATAATGCCTAAGAATGTGTCACCAGCGTACACGTAGGCGGCGCGGCTTAGGTCGTACGGCTTGGTTATGTCGTAGTCGTTAGGTTCAACTGTTTTGTAAGTCAGCTCCACCTGCAGCAGGTTTTGCAAATACTTTTGCGCTTGATGGTAGGCTGCGCCAGGCTTCTTAAGTTTATCTGCGGCGGCTACCACTAGAGCGGTTAGGTTGTCTTCTGCTGGTAGCTGGTCTTGGTCTTTGGCGTGGACTACGTGGCCCTTGCCTAGCTCAAACAGTACAAACTCATCGTGGCCGGCCTTAATGTTGGGATGAATTTTCTCAAGTAAACTGGGCATAAGACTGGGCCGCAGGTACTGCAAATCTGGGCTTAAGGCGTTAGATAGCTTGAACGCATTATCAGGGTTTTGACCGACTTTTTTGAGTAAATCTCCGTGCACAAAGCTGTAGGTCAAAACCTCGTTGGCACCTGCCGCCGCCAATCGACCGCGTATCTGTTCTTTCAGGGTCAGCAGCGGGTCTTTGGGGACAGGCTTAAGCGTGCGCGTTGGCAGCTCTAGCGGCAAATGGTCAAAGCCATACAACCGGCCAACTTCTTCTACGATATCTTCACGCAGCGCTAAATCGGTCCGCCAGAACGGTGCGTGCACTGTTAACTGATCGCCCTCTACTTCTACGCGCATTTCTACGTTGCGCAGCAGTTGTGCCATTTCATCGGGCGTTAACTGCAGGCCCAGACGATCATTTACAAACTGATAGTCTACTTTTATGACAGGCTGATGTGCTGGGGCATGGTTGTCGTCAATCAGCTGGCCGGCCGGCTGGGCGCCGGTGAGCTCCTGCATTAGCCGCGCTAGCTCGCTCATGACTGCGGCATTTTGCAGGGGGCTCTGGCCCTTGTTAAAGCGCGTCAGCGCATCGGTAAACAAGCCGTGCGCCATGGACGTGCGGCGCACGCTAAACATGTCAAAATTGGCAACTTCTAGGATGATGTTTTTGGTCTGTGCATCTACCTCTGTACTGGCGCCGCCCATAATACCGGCAATGCCAATTGGCTCCTGGTCCGTGCAAATCAAAATCGCTTCCTGGCGCGGATCCACCTTTTTGCCATTGAGCAAATGGATTTTTTCATCTGTATGCGGGTTACGCACCACAATGTGCGCCTGGCCGTCTTTAGACAGCTTAGCCAATTTGTCGTAGTCATAGGCGTGGGTGGGCTGCGCCGTCAGCAGCATGATGTAGTTGGTAATATCCACCACGTTATTCAGCGGCCGCATCCCCGCACGCAGCAGCAGCGTCTGTAGCCACAGCGGACTCGGGCCTACAGTTACGTCGGACATTGGCAGCAGCATAAAGCGCGGCGCTTCGCCGGGCAACTCATTTGTGAACTGCAGCTCTAGCCGATTGCCAGCGATTGATTCAAAACTATTTTTTACATACCACTCCGGGCTCTGGAATTGTTGCCGCGTAATGCCGGCAACCTCCCGGGCCACGCCCAGTAGACCAAAACAGTCTGGCCGGTGCGTAAACATCTTGTTTTCTATGTCTATAATTTGGTCGTTAAGGCCGTAGGCTTCTGCAAACGATGTCCCCACTGGCGCATCTGCCGGTAGCTCTAAGATGCCATTATGCTCATCCGATATGCCCAGCTCCCGGGGGCTAGCCAACATGCCATTACTGGTGTGGCCCAGCATTTTGCGCGCACCCAAAACAAAGGGCTCGCTGGTGCCGTAGCTAGATGGTACGGTAGCGCCGGGTGGCAACCAGACTACTTTTAGACCTTGCTGCACGTTAGGCGCGCCGCACAAAACTTGCACCAGGCCGTCTTGCCGCCGCTCTACATCTTGGGCCACACCATTATCATCAATGTAGCACAGGCTTAGATGGTCTGAGCCTTCTAGCTTGGAGCACTCTTTGACCTCTACAACCAGGGCTTTGTCGTACTTTTTGCCAAGGTCTACAATTTCTTCCACCGCACCCAACTGCGCGCCAATTACCTCTGCCAGTTCCGACGGCTGCGGCAAATTAGTGACGTATTCTTTGAGCCAGTTGTAGCTTACTTTCATTTGTTTGCCTCTGTTATTTGTGCCTGAATTTTCTTAAGCTCATCGTCTGACATCTGCGGCCCCTCTACTGTCGTAATATAGCCCGGGTATTCTGGGTAGAACTCTTGGTGCTTGGTCCAGACATCGGTCTGGCCGCCTAGGTCGCCGTGCAGTGGGTAGAGTTTGGCGTGCACATAGGCCACGCCCGTACCCTCGTAGACTTGCGCTACGCGGTGGCAATCTGGGAAGGCTTTTTGCAGCAGTTTAGCTACCTGCGTGCAGGCCTGCTGCAAACCGGCTTGCTGCTCTGGGGTCAGGTCAAAAATGTAATCGCCCTGATTGGTTTTAGGAATCACTACGGTCATACCGGGCGTGCCTGGAAACGGGGTTAGAAATGCCAGATAATTATCGTCCTCCCATACCTTATAGCTGGGGATGTCGCCGCGGACAATTTTGTCAAAAAGTGTATCGCTCATGCAAACTGCCTCAAAAAGTCTAGCCGCGCCGCTTCAAAGTGGCGGATGTCTTCTATGCCGTATTTCATCATGACCAGGCGCTCAATGCCGCCGCCCCAAGCAAAGCCGGTATAGATTTGCGGGTCAATCCCGGCCATGTGCAGCACATTAGGATGAATCATGCCGCAGCCCAGCAGTTCAATCCAGCCGGACTGGGAGCAAACAGAGCAGCCTTTTTTATCGCAAAATGGACAACTTAATGCAAACTCAAAACTGGGCTCCGTAAACGGGAAATAAAACGGCTGCGTCTTAACTTCTAGCTCTTTGCCGTAGTAAGCCTGCAGAAATGTCTTAAGGGTGGCAATAAGGTTGCCAGCATGGACGCCTTTGCCTACATACACGCCCTCTAGCTGGTAGAAGGTGTGTTCGTGCCGGGCGTCTAAATCTTCGTTTCTAAAGACGCGGCCGGGGATGACTACGGCAATCGGCTCGCCCTTTTCTAGCTTTTCTTTGTGCTCTACTAGGACGCGGTTTTGCATGGTGCTGGTGTGGGCGGGCGCAATGAATGGCTTGCCGTCCTTGTCTGTCTGCTCGGTCATGAACGTGTCGTAATCATCACGCGCGGGATGGCCTTCCGGGAAGTTCAGACTGCCAAACATATGGAAATCATCGTCTAGCTCACGAGATTCTACAGCCGTAAAGCCCATACGGTAAAAAATATCCAAAACAGTCTGGAGCTCGCGCATTAACGGATGCATAGAACCGCGGTCTGCGGTTAATAACGATGGCCGTTCACCCGGAGTCAGGTTAGCGTCAAACGGCGCCGTTATGTCGATTGGCGGCAAATCCGGCGCCTGGTCCTTGGCTGCATCCACCGCCTGCTGCAGTTCCTGACGCAGCTGATTTACTTCTTGCCCAAAGCTAGCTTTCTGGTCTGCGGGCAAGGTGCGAAGTTGGTCATACAGCGCTTTGAGCTCTGGGGCGCGCAGGATTTCTGCCGGGTCTTTTAGCTCAGGCAAGCGTGCTTGCAAAGCGGCGGCAGCGTCGGCAACAGTTTGGTTTTGAAATGTCATACCAGAATTATAGCAGAGCTAAGGCCGAGCGATAACCGTGCCCAGCACTTCAGGCTTTGCTGCCACCTTAACGGCGAGTACGCTTCCAATGTGCTCCATAACCACCGCTAAACCAGGGTATGTTTCTGCTTTACAGCCACGCCTAACTGCAAAATGCGCTCTACCGCTATACTCTGCAAAAATGGCCGACCAACCATCTTCTAGACCAGTCAGATTGTCACCGTTAGGCCGACTTGTATCATACGTAAAATAGGGCGAACGCCGACGGCTACCAATAATTGTTTGCGTGCGACCGGTGAGCGGATCATCTAGAACAGCTTTTCCAATCAGCATAACATCAACGTTGCCTTTTTTTAGAAACATATCCGCCAAAAGGACATTCAGATGGTGCACTGCTGGACGCTCATCAAATTCTTTACACGGAGATAGAACAGCCTGGGCTTCACGCAAATGAAAATCAGGAATATCTGCTGCCTGAGCCGCGTGATACGCTGCGGCAGCATGTAGGTCCAGTAGCTCCTCGGTACTCACTTGCATTTCCTAACTGTAGCAAACGGGGCGCAGACGTCAAGGGTGCGCTATACTGTAAGCATATGCCTAATTACGATGATTTACTGGCGCAGGCCACCGCAGTTCTTGAACAAAATGACCGCGGCGATTATACCCAGCCAGCAGCTGGATTGTATCCACATCAATGGCTCTGGGACAGCTGCTTTACGGCGATTGGCCTTGCCCATTTGGATGTGCATCGGGCTCAGAAAGAGCTCGTAAGCCTTCTTCGCGGGCAGTGGCACAATGGCATGCTACCTAACATTATTTTCCGGTCCGAGCCGCAATACTGGGCAGAACGAAATCAGTGGCGTAGCTGGCTCAGTCCGCACGCTCCCGAGCATGTGGCCACCACCGGTATTACGCAGCCGCCCTTGCTAGCGGAGGCTGTGGTTCGGGTGGGTGATAAGCTGGACAAAACTGAGAAACGGATTTGGTATCGCCAGATGTATCCGGCGCTCCTTAAGTATCATCAGTGGCTGTATAACGAGCGCGACCCGCACGGTGAAGGATTAATTCTGTTAATTCACCCCTGGGAGTGCGGGATGGACAATACGCCGCCGTGGATTTATCAGCTGCATCAGCATCAACTGGCGTGGTGGGTTTCAGCCGTGGACAAGCTACGACTGTCCAGCATCGTCAATAAGGTGCGGCGCGACACCAAGTCCGTGCCAGCCGGCGAGCGGTTTAGCACCATAGAAGCTTTAGCCCTGCTAGACGCGCAGCTACGACTCCGGCGTAAAGCCTACGATACAGACCGTATCTTGGACCACGCGCTGTTTAGTATTGAAGACGTGGCATTTAATAGCATGGTTATTCGCGCCAACAGCCAGCTGAATCACATCGCGCACTTCTTGCATCAGGAAATTCCGGCAGATCTTAAGGTCAGCATGAAGAAAACAGAAAAAGCGCTAGAAGATTTGTGGGACCCGCACCTGAGCCGATACTACTGCCGCGATTTTATTACGCACAACCTGATTAAAGTGCCGTCCATGGCTACGCTGCTCCCGCTCTACGCCGGCTCCGTCAGTGCGGAACGGGCAGCGGAGCTGGTCAAGCTCTTAGAAAATCCGACTATTTTCGGCACGCCGTATCCTGTCCCGTCGGTCCCAGCTGACGCCAAAGAGTTCCACCCTAAGCTGTACTGGCAAGGCCCGTCCTGGGTCAACATGAACTGGCTGATTATTGACGGCCTAGGGCGCTACGGCTACGCAGACCACGCCGCCGCCTTGCGTGAAACTACCCTAGAAATGGTAGCCAAAGGCGGCTGCCACGAATACTTTGACCCCCTGGACGGCACCCCCGCCGGGGGCCGCGACTTTAGCTGGACGGCCGCGCTCGTGATTGACCTGATACAATACAAAGCATGATTGAATTACTGCACGCACTTATCCTGGGCATCGTAGAAGGTTTTACGGAATTTTTGCCCATATCTAGTACTGGTCATTTAATTGTCGCCCAAGATTTTTTGGGATTTAAGGACGTTAACGATTTATTTACAGTCGTCATTCAGCTGGGCGCCATTGCCGCTGTAATGTGGTATTACCGCCAAGATCTCTGGAGCCGTACGATTGGCCTGTTCAAGCGCGAGACAGCCGCAATACGTTTTTGGACCGTGATAGCCGTGGGCTGTATCCCAGCCGCACTGTTTGGCCTGTTCCTAGATAAGCACATGAACAGTATTACCGTGCCAGTAGTGGTAGCAACCACCCTCATTATTGGCGGTATTATTATGTGGCTCGTAGACCGTAAGCCTGTTCACAAACACACTGACCCGGTTGAATTAGGCGATATTACTACTAAACAAGCAGCGCTCATCGGACTCGGTCAAGCCGTGGCCATTATCCCTGGCGTCTCCCGTTCTGGCGCAACCATTGTTTCCGGTTTAATGACTGGTCTCAACCGGCCCACTGCTACCGCGTTCTCGTTCTATCTTGCCGTACCCATCATGATTGCTGCCACTGGCTACAAAATGCTCAAGTACCGCGCCGATATTGCTCACCTGCCTGGCGGCCTACCCGCGCTAGGTGTAGGCGTGTTTGCATCGTTCATTGTGGCGCTGCTAGCTATTTCCTGGCTGCTGAAATTTATCGCCCACAACAACTTTAAGATGTTTGCCTACTACCGGATTGCGGCCGGCTTGGTTATTTTGGCGATGTTGGGCGCACATTGGTTGTAGCAATTATCAGGTTTGATATATTCAACGTATAACTATTGTATATGTCAATCGAGAGTGCTTTTACGCCTAACCCTCAGCAATTGCACTATCGGCACCGCATAGTTTGCCAAAACTAGATAGAGCGGATACAGCGCAATTGTAAAAATCCACGGCCTGATTGTTAAGAGTCCAAAAACACCGGCTGTACCAAACAACAGCCAGCTAATTGTGGTTTCTGACGATGGGTCTCGCCAGACTTTAAGGAGTGTTACAAAAATTGCCGCTAAATCCGCTACTATTACGCCAATAATAGCGATTATCGGCTCGTGTACGGTCAGCGAAATAATAAGGCCAACAACTGCGATAATAAGTGCAAGAATATCGCGCCGCTCCGTGCCACCCACCCCATATCTTAATGAAAGGGCCAGTACGGTCATGCTACCTAAGAGATCGAGGCCAGAGAAAAATAATGACCAGGTGGCGCCCACTTTTACTTGACCATAAAATGCAATTGCGCCAAGCGTGGTAAGCAAGAACCACGTCATGCGCTCCGGCTTAGTCTTGCCCCGAATCGTATCCAAAATATAGGGTGGAACGGCGACAAAGACCAACGCAACTGACAGAAAGACAAACAGGCTATTCATCTAATTGGGTAGGCTTGTCGAGCAGCAGCGGCTCCACAGCCGGGTTACTGCCCGCAATTTTAATAACGTCTTTATCAATGTGGCCCAGCGATTTGTGCGCCGCGTTGAAATGGTTCACGGTGGTACCCAGCGTGTTGCCCAGCTTCTGCATGTACTGCTCATGAGCGGCAATGTGTTTGCCCAGCTCGCCGACGCGCTTCTGGATATCCTTGGCTTGCTCTTCAATTTGCAGAGATTTTAGGCCCTGCAAGACCGTCTGAAGATACGCTAGCAGCGTGGTGGGACTAACAATAATCACCTTTTTATCAATGAACGCATACTCAATTAAATCGCGGGCGGACGTGCCAGTGGTGCCCACTTTATTAACCAGCAAATCGTAGTAAATGGCCTCTGATGGGATAAACATAAAGGCGTAGTCCAGCGTGTCCTCTGCCGGGCGGATATACTTGGATGTTTCGTCTATGCGCAGCTTCAGGTCTGCCTTGAACAGCTTAGCCAGATCTGCCCGCTCGCGGGCGTCTTTGGACTCCACTAAGCGGTTGTAATTCTCCAGAGAGAACTTACTGTCTATGGCCAGCAGGCGGCCCTTGTCTAGCTTAATAACGGCGTCCACTATCTCGCCATCTTTGAATTTGTACTGCGTTGCGTACATGCCGGGGGCCAGTACATTTTGCAGCACATTCTCTAGGTAATATTCGCCCAGGCCGCCGCGCTGCTTAGGATTTTGCAGCACGTTTTGCAGAGTTTTAAGCTCGTCCGTAATGCCCATGACCTGCTTGTTGGACTCTTTAAGCTCTGTTAAATTGCGGGTAATATCGGCGATGATTTTGTTGGTTTCTGCGCCCTGCTTTTGTAGCCCACCAAACATCATGGCCTGGTTTTTTTGCATCTGATCACCCAGTCCTTGCCGCAGCTTGTCTATATCTGCGGACAGATTGGTTAGGTCTTGCTTGAGCAGGAGGCTAGCTTGGTCATCTTTAGGCTTTCGTGTCTGCAAAAACAGAGCCACGCCCAGCAGCAGAACCAGCGCCCCCAAAACGATAATGGCAATTTGCATACCCTTTAGTATAGCTGAAGCACTCTAAAAAGTAGTATAAAATCCATACTACTTTTTAGAGCCCTCACTCGTTAATGGTATGATATGAGGTATGAAGAAGTTGGGTGTTTTGGCAATCGTATTGGTAGGTGCGTTTGCATGCTGGCTACTCTGGCCACAGACCTCTAGTCCTCAACCGTCTCCAAAACCAAAAACCGCCAACTCTGACATTACACTCCTAGCCGCAGGTGACTTTATAGCCCACGATTCCATAAACATGGCCGCCAAACAGCCTAGTGGTAGCTACGATTATCTGCCGCTCATGGACACGTTTACGCCCATTTTTAGGCAGTACGACATTAGATTTTGTAGCGACGGCGTTCTAAACGGCGGCACGCAGTTTGGCGTCAGCGGCTACCCAAAATTTAACTCGCCCACAGAGTTTGTGGACGGCATGACCAAAGTGGGCTGCAACTTGGTGGCTAACGGCACTAATCACAGTTTTGACCGCGACCAATCGGTCATAAACGCCACGGCAGATGCCTGGGCGCGGCAACCAAACATGCTGGCAGCCGTGGGCCTAAATAAGAACAAGCAAGACCAGCAAAAAGTGCATGTCTTTATGGTTAAAAATACCAAGGTCGCATTTTTGGCCTACACTACCTATCTTAATCAAGACGCGCCGGCGCAGAATGATTACGGCGTTAATGTTTTCTCAGAAGATTTTGCTAAATCGCAGATTGCGGAGGCAAAAAAGCAAGGTGCGCAGATAATTATTGTAAGCATGCGCTGGGGCACAGAGTTTTCTAGTCAGGTTAACGAGCTTCAAAGAAAAGATGCCTCATTTTTGGCAGCGCAAGGAGTAAGCCTGATATTAGGGCACGGCCCGCACGTGGTGCAGCCAGTAGAAAAGATTGCCGACACTACAGTTTGGTATTCCCTGGGTAACTTCCTAAACACGCAGCTCCAGCCGGAAACAGTCTTTGGCGGTCTGGCCCAAATTACGTTCAACACTAAAACGCACAAGATTACCAAGCAGTCGTTTTTGCCGGTCTACGCGCATTATGAATGGACCGCAGATCAGGCCGCAAAAGAAGATTTGCTGGCCCGCAAAAATGTAAAAATGTATTTGCTTAAGGATACTACGCAAGCCTTAATTGATAAGCAGCAGCTTAAAACGTCAGTCGATGCGCAGCGTCAACGACTACAAACTATTGTAGGGCCCAACGTTCCGCTTAGTAATTAGGAGCGGCCGGTAAGCCAAAAAACTCTTCCAGGGTAGTTATGCCGCGGGCATGCATTTCTGCTGCCAGCTCTTTGCCGATGTATCTAAAGTGCCAGGGCTCAAACTCATAGCCGGTGATTGCAGTTTTATCGGCAGGATAACGGAGTAAGAAGCCGTATTGCCAAGCATTGGCCGCCAGCCACTTACCGGCGGAGGTGTCTGCAAAACAAGCTTGAACTTCACAGGATTTATCTGCTGGCTCTATGTCTAGGCTTAAACCAGTTTGGTGCTCGCTAAAGCCGGGCCGGGCACTGGCTTTGTCTGCTTGGACCTGACCTTCATCCATAACATAGCCATTGTATAAATTTACCTGGTAATCATACGACCTATAGCCGCTCGAGAGCATAAGGGGGACGCCGGCAGCGTCTGCAGCCGCAAACATTGTCTTTAAAGCGGCAGCAGTGTCTGCTCTGAGCTGCATGCTTTCAGAGTCCGGTACTCGCAATAAAACGCTTGGCACCACAAGATTGGCTGGCACATAATTTGCCGGACTCAGTGCTCGTTTTTTGTTTACAACCACCCAAAGACTTGCAGGATCAGTTAGAGAGTGTTGCTGCTTATTAAAAGTTTGCGCAGCTGGCTGGGCGGGCTGTTTGGAGGGTGGCGCAGGCTTGTCTTTGGAAGGCCAAAAAATCCAAATTAAACAAATAAGGACAATGCCCAGTAGCCACATCTTATTAAAGCTTTTTTTGGGTGCAAGTGCAGCATCTGGCCGACGATGAGATCGATAATAATTAGGGTTCATATTTTTACCCAAATCGACTTACCGCAAACATAAACGCCACGCCCAAAATAGTCATGGCAATGGTGGCGTAGGATGAATGTTTAGAGTGCGCCTCTGGCAAAATCTCGCTGGCGCCAATGTAGAGCAAGAAGCCGGCAAAAAAGCCCAAGTAAATGACTAGGCCGGAGTCCGGAATCTGGAATAACAGCGTAGACAGCGCACCCAGCACGGGCGCTACTGCATCAATTAATAAAAACTTTAGAGATTGCTTGCGATTATTTTTGTTAAGGAGCATGAGGCTAACGGTGTTTAAGCCATCGCTAAAGTCATGCGCAATGACCGCAATAGCTACAGCGATTCCCACTGCTTCCCCCGCCTGAAAACCCAGGCCAATACCAACGCCGTCTAGGAAGCTGTGCCCAGCTAACGCTAGGGCTGATGCTTTGCCGACTTTGGGGTGGTGATGTTTTTCATATTCATCCTCTTGGCTGTGATGAATCAAAATAGTCTTTTCTACTATATGAAAAACCAAAAAGCCGCCCACCAGGGCCAGCATTGCGCCTGTGGGCGCCTGTCTTAGGTTATGCAGGGCCGCAAAAATTTCTGGCAAAATCTCAAACGCTACCACGCCCATGAGCACGCCAGCTGTCCAGCCCAATATGCGGTGCAGCCGATCTTTGTACCTCAGCGCAAAGTAGCCACCAGCCAAAGTAGACACAAATGTCATTGCAGACAAAAATATAGGCAACATCACATAACATTATAGCAAAGCAGAGCTTGTCTGTATGCCATGCAGTTTAACGCAAAATGTGCAGCAGACAGACAAGCTACAACCTAAAAACCGGGGCTTGTGGCCCCGGTTATTTAGGAAGCCTCACACTTCCTATTACTAGCTTATGCTTACCCCGCATAAAATGCAAGTGCTTATCCACAGGCTGCGTGAATGCGCTGGGCAATGAACTCGGCCGCCCCTGGTGTTATACGATGCGGCGCCTTGACTACATGCGTCTCAATTGGGCCAACAAGAGTGGTGTCGATTCTTTCTTTGACCTGACCCTTAAATACCAACATGTCGCGCGAGCCAAAAATAACATCGGCCGGCACATCAAGTGCAGCCAAATCCTCTGGGGCCGTCTGATCCATAATGGTGTTTTGCAAACTGCGCACAAACGGCTGCCAAGTTTCTGCAGACAAGTCCGATCCCACCACTTTTAGGGCAATTTTTTCATAGAATGTTTGGGCAGCCTCCTCAAAGCCAAAATCCTGGCGCGTGACCCATTTATAAAAGTTAAAGTAGGCCGCCAAGCGCGTTTTGTAGATACGCTTGTCTGGCAGACCCTCGTACAGCGGCATCTCATAGAGTACAACATGACGCACCAAATCTGGCCTAAGACGTGCCACCCGCAGCGCCACCAATGCGCCCATTGAGTGCCCCACCAAAACAACCGGCTGGTGCAGCTTTTTTATAGCCGCTATGACCGGCTTGGCGTGGTCGTCAATGTTGTACATGAGCTCTGGTTTAGGGCTGTCGCCAAAGCCAAGCAGATCAAATGCTATCACTCGGTAATCCATGACTAAGAGCTGCCGCAGCGCGCTCCAGACAGCGCCAGAACGACCAATACCATGCAGCAAAACTACAGGGACGCCCTGCCCTTCATCGATTCTCTTGTGCAGTTTGTAGGGTTGCTTTAAAAAACCGTGCCAGAACCGCTCAAGCACCCCGGCGCGCCTCCAGGCGCGAAGCCCGGAGCGAGGCAATAATAATGACTATCCCTACAAAGCCTGTCACTGCGTCCGGAATGTGGAAGGTAATGCTGGCAAGTAGTGCCAAAGCTAGCGCCAGTATGGCGTAATGAGCACCATGCTCAAGATACGGCAAGTGCTCTAAGGTATTGTGGCGCACTAGCTGTACAGTAAAGCTTCTGACCCACAGGGCGCCCACACCCAGACCGACGGCAATCAGGATAACATCGTTGGTAATGGCAAAGGCTCCCAAAACGCCATCAAAACTAAAGCTGGCGTCCAGCAGCTGCAAGTACATAAACCCGCCAAAGGCAGCCCAGCCGGTTTGCACCTTGCGCTTTTTGCCATCTTTATCTACCGGCTCTTTTCTGCCCAACCAGGCCATAAGCTGGGTCATGGCCGTGTAGCCAACCACGCCAATTATGCCGGCTTCAAGTGTGGTGGCAACATGCTTATTGCCTGGCAGCAGAGCAGCCAGCCCAACGCCCACCAACGCCAGCGTTGGCGCCAGCCACCAGTGACCACCGGCAGCCTGTAGCTTCTTTTCCAACCGGGCAAACCAACGGATTTTACGCTGGTCGTCAAACAAAAAATACAATGCCAGCGTCAGCAAAAAGCCACCGCCAAAGGCCGCAATGGATGGGTGAGCCAGCTCCAGATAATGGGCGTACTCCTTGGAGTCATATAGCGCCAACTTAACAACCTCTGAAAAGCCCAGACCAGCAGTGACAGCAACAATAAGGATTGGGAACACTAAACGCATACCAACCACGGCAATAATAATACCGACTGTCAGGAACATCTGCTGCCAAAAACGACTCAAACGGCCCAGAATCTTGGCGTTTACCACAGCGTTATCAAAGCTGAAGGCCATTTCTATAGCAATTAGCACCGTTGCCGTTAAAGCGGCGCCGGGCCCATGCCACAATCCCAGCCCAATAAGGGACAGGACGGTAATAATAATTGACCAAAGGTTAGCTTTTAAAAAATGATCCAGATGATTATGTTGCATGACCACTATGGTACAATATTTTCACCTGTGAGTATACAACTTACCATTCTAATCGTTATTATATTGCTGCTTTTCTCAGCAATTTGTTCCGGGCTTAATATTGCCATTATGTCGCTGGACACAGCCGATTTAAGGCGCAAAGCCAAGCTGGGCAATCCGCAAGCTAAGCGCGTGTTGCCGCTGCGTCGGTCCAGTCACTTAACGCTATCTAGCATTCTTCTTACGAATGTGGCGGCCGTTTCTGCAACCTCCCTTGTGCTGGAACATCATCTGGGCGGCCTGCTGGCCGGCCTTATTAGTACACTGCTGGTAGTTATTGTAGGAGAAATCGTTCCCCAGGCGATTTTTGCAAAAAATCCGCTGTTTTGGTGCAGCCTGCTGGCTCCCATTCTACGCGGCATGATATTTATTACCTACATAATAAGCAAGCCACTGCAAAAAATGCTTGATAAATTAGTGGGCAAACGCGGGCACCAGCTGCAAAGTCGACAAGAACTGGGCCTCCTTATAACAGAACACCAAACCATTAGCGGATCAGAACTAGACGAGGACGAAATAGAGATTATTAGAGGCGCCCTGACCTTAAGTGAAAAGCGCGTGCGTGATATTATGACGCCCATCAGCGATGTCTACTGGATGACGCCAGACGCCCGCTTTACCGATGCACGTGTGGACGAACTTAAGGCCGCCGGCTACAGCCGTATCCCGGTCTTTAACCGCTCGCTGACAAACTGTTACGGCGTCCTATTAATGAAAGAGCTGGTAGATATTGACTTTGATGATAACGACTACCGCGTGGACGACCTACCGCTCCACTCTGTGCAACTAGTCGGCAGTATGACAGCACTAGACACCATGTTCCGTCGTTTTATTAGCAGCGGTACCCACCTGATTCCCGTAGAAAAGGATGACAAAATTGTAGGCGTCATTACTATTGAAGATTTGCTAGAAGAAATTGTGGGCCACGAGATAGAGGACGAGACAGATCGACAAAGTCACGTTGCCAAAGCCCGCCGTAAGCTGGCAAAATAGAAGCATATGTATTTTGCAACCGACCAGCTGGCCGCAGCCGATAACGTTATTACGCGCCTCACAGAGGGCATCCTAAACTGGCGCTCCTTGCTGAGCCTTGCCGTTTGCCTAGGCCTGGCGCTTTTGATTGGCAGAATTGTTGCCTGGCTGCTGCGCCGCGTGGTCACGATTATTGGCACTCGCGCGGACAAAAGCCAGAACCTGGACACCGTAAATCGTCTGAGGCGCATAGAAACCTTTTTGGTTCTTAGTATTGCCGTAATCTGAATGGGCCTGATTTTGTTTGGTCTGTACTTTTGGTGGCAACTCAATCACACCACAGCCCAGCCCAGCGCCCTAATTGGCGCCAGTGCCATTGCCCTGTTTTTCTTAACCGCTGGTATTGGCCCGATTTTGCGCGATTTGGCCAGCGGCAGTGTCATGATGGCAGAACAATGGTATGGCGTAGGCGATCACGTCCGCCTAGAGCCCTTTGCCGACCTCCAGGGAGTGGTAGAACGCGTCACGCTGCGCTCCACCCGCATCCGCGGCCTGAACGGCGAGATTATATGGGTCAACAACCAGAACATTCAGGGCGTGCGGATTGCGCCGCGCGGCATTAGGACTATCGCCCTTGAGCTTTTTGTTACCAATCGGCAGGCAGGCGAACAGCTCATAGATGACACCAACGCTCGTCTACCCGTAGGCTCGCTACTCCTGGTGAGCCCGCTCGCCATTATAGAAATTGCCCAGGTAGGCGATTCTCTCTGGCAAATTACCGCCGTAGGAGAAACCGCACCTGGCCGCGAGTGGCTTATAGAAAAATCGGCCGTGGAGCTGATTCAGCACCTTGACGAGCAATTACCAAAGTCCGTCCTGGCCCACGGTCCCCTGGCCCGCTACGCCGACAAAGAGGCAGAAAAGCGCTTTAAACGCACTATTACTAACGCCCGCAAAAAGCCGGTTAAACGCAAAATTGTAACCCGGCCGCGTCGACCATTAGTGGGAAATTAAATCCCCTTGTTGTCATAATTGTGTTGTAAAATTGTCCCCAAAAATCACCCCGGTTATGGCTAGTTTCTACATGTAGCGTTTGTGCTTATGCTGTTGACACAATATATGGGCCTTGGTATGCTCAAAATTACGTGTTTGCGAAAGTTTGAGAGACTACGCCACGTTTAGCAGGACAAGTCAAGGCACCAAATTAATACTAAATAATATTTCTGCCATGGCACATTTTGTCACTGCAAGGAGGGAGAAACATATGCGTTCTATCGCATTAGTGGCCGCCCTAACAGCGGCCGTATTTGTTGGGGTCGGTAGCCAGTCTGCCAGTGCCGCAACCACTACTAACGTAACTAAGCCAGCGCCAGTCATGGTCACGGTTGCAGAGGGTGATAGCTTAAGCAAAATTGCTGAAGCCAAGCAAACCACCTACGTTCGCGTCTTTAACGCCAACGACAAAATCGCCAACCCGGATGTTATCAATCCTGGTCAAGAGCTGCGGATTCCAGCCGCAGACGAAGAGCTGCCAGACCGCTACGCTGATTGGCAAGCGCAGCAGCAAGCTGCCGCCGCAGCGCCGGCCGCAGCACCCGTAGCTGCAGCCAAGCCAGCCGCTGCACCAGTTGCTAGCGCGTCTGCTACAAGCTACCCAGCTCTAAGCAGTAACGCAGCCAAGGCGTTCATCTACGCCAAAGAGAGCGGCAACAACCCTGCCGCTACCAACCCATCCGGCTGCTTTGGCATCGGCCAAGATTGTAACGGTGTGCTACGCAGCATGTGCGGCGTAGACTACAACTGTCAGGACGCCTACTTTACCAACTACGCCATGAATCGCTATGGCGGCTGGGAAGGTGCCTACAGCTTCTGGGTCAACCACGGCTGGTGGTAGGTCTATACTTTTAAGTAAGGAAAGCGCAGGGCTTACATATCTCTGCGCTTTTTATTTATTTAGTTCTCATGCTTTGAAGACAGCACAGGGTGATTTATACTCTACAGAACTTAAGGAGAAATATATTTATGAAATTTAATGCCTCGCGCAAAAAACATGTACGAATGGGCGATTATTATATTGATGTAGAAACCAAGCTCCCATGGGGTAAACTTACACCAAAAGAACAAAGTCAAAAAATAAAAAAAGCCGGTGCACTTACGGCCCTAGTTGCCACGGCAATTTATGGTATTGGTGCGCCCGGAGATAATTTGCCCCAGAGTCAAATCGACACAGCGATTAAAACTGAGGCAGGAAATTTTTATAAGACTCGGACAGATGCCTATAAGTTCGCCGCGGCATATCTGGATATTTATAGAACAAACAATGGTGTGGCCGAGCAAGTCGGTGCAAAACGCGGCCTTGCATTGTACGATAACATGTTCAGCGGCCGCACTGTCTATATCGGGCAGGCATGCCTTGCAAATACTGCTTATGACACTCGCCCGTCAAGCATTCGAGGTCTCTCTAGTGGCGACCTAAGCGCAGTAGCATCAATTGCCTCTACGCCCGAGTCCTTGACTGTACATCCAGCAGGTAGCAATGTTGCAAGCTTGAATTTTACATATCAGGATAAAGTGTTAGTGCCTTCTCCGGAAACAAAACATACCTTGTCTTCTTATGGGTGTGCAGATGGGTTACAAATCTTTAACCGTGGCGTTGGCGCTAATGCGCCAAATCCAAACACTGGGGCACGGCCAGACATGGTCATCTCGTTTGAAGATTTAGCCAAATAGTTAAGAGGTCTATACTTATAGGTATGCCGCAGCCACTCGCAGAACGATTACGCCCCACTAGCCTCAAAGAGGTAGTGGGGCAACTGCATTTGGTAGGTGGCGGCAAAATTATTGACCAGATTATACGGCAAAAGCAGCCCACCAGCCTCATCTTGTGGGGGCCGCCCGGTACCGGCAAAACTACGCTGGCGCGAATCATTGCGCGGGAGACGGGCGCAGAATTTATTGAGCTCAGCGCTGTAACTGCCGGCAAAGCAGATGTGGTAAAGACCGTGGAGCGTGCAGAACAAAATCGACGCCTGGGCCTGACTACGATTTTGTTTGTGGATGAGATTCATCGCTTTAACAAAGCGCAGCAAGACGCATTTTTGCCGCACGTAGAAGATGGCACGATTATTCTGATTGGCGCCACGACAGAGAACCCTAGCTTTGAGGTGATAAATCCCCTATTGAGCCGCGCCCGGGTGCTAGTGCTGGAACCATTAACAAAAGATGAACTCACGGCAATTATTAAACAAGCCGCCAAGTCAGAAAAAATCAAAATACCGGGCAAGGCCATGAATGTATTGGCAGAACTCTCCGGGGGCGACGCCCGCGTGGCCCTGGGCAACCTGGAGTTAGCAGCTCAGCTTGCCAAAGGTGCCCCAATTACGCCACAGCTTGTAGAGACCGCGGCGCAGAATAGGCTGCCCGGCTATGACAAAAATGGCGAACAGCATTACAACATTATTAGCGCCTTTATTAAATCTATGCGCGGCGGTGATGCCACAGCAGCGCTCTACTATATGGCGCGCATGCTGCAAGCCGGAGAGGACCCTAAGTTTATCGCTCGGCGCATGGTGGTGTTTGCATCGGAAGATATTGGCCTGGCGGCCCCTGCAGCACTGAACGTGGCGGTGTCTACGTTTTTGGCGGTAGAAAGAATCGGTATGCCGGAGTGCGGTATAAATTTGAGCCACTGCGCAGCGGTGTTGGCAAAATCGCCTAAGTCGCGGCAAAGCTATGACGCCTGGGGTCAGGCGCAGGCCCTGGCCAAACAATACCCCGATTTGCCGGTGCCGCTGGGCCTGCGCAACGCACCCACCAAACTTATGAAAGATTTGGGCTACGGCAAAGGCGCCAAGTGGACCGCCGGCTACAAACATCCGGACGGATTTTTGCCTCCGGAGCTAGCCGGTACTGATTTATTTGCGTAAGTAGGAAGCCACATCAAGCGGGCTGACATCGGCGTGGCCAACCGGCTCGTTGTAATATTCCATGTCCAAATTGTTCTGCCGATCAAAGTCGGCCGCCCAGCGTTCTGCTGCGGGCAACATATGAACAAGCCGGTCATCTGTAGAGCCAATAAGTGTCACTCTAGTGTAGCCTGCCACCAAGGCGCGAGCTAGCTCGCCTGGACGCCAGGGCGTGGTGTGGCGCAGGAGATTTGAATGCTGTTGCCACTGGGCGGCGGTCTGTTTGTCCGGCAAAGTGTCTATTCCCTGTCTAAACGCCTGGCGCACATTAGATACGGTAGCCCCCTTTATGCCCGTGAGCTCCGTGGCAATGCTGCCCGGCAATCGCCAAAATTCGCTCCAGCCAATTTTGGGGAGTAGGCCAAGCGTTGTGTGAATGTCGCCTGCAGTCCGCGGTGCGCTCAGCATAAACACACTCCGATGCACCGGAACTTCTACCTCAGGATATTGCTGCATCATGGTGCGCAGCCCGTCAAAGTACGTAACAGCTCCCAGACTTCTTAAGACGAGGTCGATTGGTGCCGGACCGCGCTTTGTAAAAAAGCTAGCTAATGATTCGGCGACTGATTTTGGAGTAATAATATCGGAACCATAACAGAGGGCGGCGCCAGCCAAATGACACTGATTAAGAAAACGGCGCGCGTCGCGGTGCGTCAGGCCATCGGCAGCCAAAATATCCCCCTGCCCTAGCACACCTGCGGGTTCGCCCTCTGCCGCTAGAGACCTGTACCAGTCTTTGGCAGACTGTACACGTTCCAGCGCCTGCGCACCAGTGCCGCGTAGTTCAATGAAAGTATTGCTGATTCCTGCAATAGCTGTCATAATTTGCCTATTTTACTACTTTTTGTTTGTTTTTCAAGTAGTTGCACCCATTTTACTCTCTACTACCTATCCTGTGAGTAAAATATCTTACTTTACACACTAGGCGTATAATAAAATGTAATGAACGGCGGCATTGTAACGCACAATCTCTCTAAGACCTACCCAGGGGCCGCGGAGGCTGCGCTATCTAAACTTAACTTGCAGGTTGAGCCTAGAGAAGTCTATGGCTTCTTAGGTGCCAACGGGGCTGGTAAAACTACCGCCATTAGGCTGCTCCTTAACTTTATTCAGCCAACCAGCGGCAGTGCAGCAGTTAACGGGCTAGACATTGTAAAAGATAGTGTGGCCGTTAAACGGCATGTGGGCTATCTGGCGGGCGACATAGCGCTCTGGCCCAAAGTAACCGGCCAGCAACTATTTGACTATTTGATGCAGCTCCAAGGTAAAGACTGCACGCCGTACCTACAAGAGCTGGTTAAGAAATTTGAGGCTGAACCGCAGAAAAAAATTAGCGAACTATCTAAGGGTAATCGGCAAAAAATTGGTATTATTCAGGCATTAATGCACCAGCCCGATGTGCTAATTATGGATGAGCCCACCAGCGGCTTAGACCCATTAATGCAAGAAGTTTTTTACTCAGAAGTTAGGGCAGCTGCTCATCGCGGCGCCGCAGTGCTCGTCAGTAGCCATAACTTAGCAGAGGCGCAGCGCATGTGCGACCGCGTTGGCATTATTAAGCATGGCCGACTTATAAGAGAGCAAACTATTAAAGACGATGAGCAGCTGGGCGCGCCCGTGCTGCGGGCGGTCTTTAAGTCAGCTGTTCCAACTTTAGGAAAATCCGTCAAAGTCATTTCCAAGCAAGGCGCAACCGCTGTGGTGCAAGCCGCCGGGCCACTGAATGCGGCCCTAGCAGACTTGGCTAAACACGATATTGTCAGCCTTACCAGTGAACAGCTCAACTTAGAGGAAGAATTTATGGAATACTACGGAGACGGTGCATGATTGCCACGATTTTCTGGGAACTGAGGCGCCGACGCACGGCCCTAATTTGGTGGACTATTGGCAGCATCCTTATGACCGTAACTATCCTGGCACTGTTCCCTTCTATTCAGGATAAAGCAGCGCAGATGAACCAAGTCATAAACCAGCTGCCGCAGGGCATTAGAGAAATGAAGGCTGGCGGTGTGGGCAGCGTAGATGTGGGCGACCCAGCTCAATTCTTAAATTCGCAGCTGTTCTACATTACGCTGCCCATGATTTGGATTATTCTGGCAATAACTCGTGGCGTGGCCATATTGGGCCGGGAGGAACAGGACGGCACACTAGAAATGCTATTGGCGCGCCCCATTAGTCGCACCCAGCTGCTCCTAGCTAAGCTGGCGGAGCTCATTATAGAAATACTGATTGTTGGCCTGGCTAGCGCGACACTTGTAGTGATGTTGGCTCCGCACTTTAAGCTTAGCGGCCTAAGCGCTAGTTATCTCTTGCTGACAACCGTCCTAACTGCTCTGTTTAGCTTGAGCTTTGGCATGATTGCCTTTGTGCTGCAGGCTGCTAGCTCGCTCACTAAAAGGGCCGCCACAGCTGTGGCGGTGGCTATTGGTTTTGGCGGGTACATTCTGGCGAGCCTTGCGCCAATGACAGACTGGCTCAAGACACCAAGTAAGCTTGTGCCCTACCACTATTTTGAACCCTTGGCTATACTGCACGGGC